>DAOPZE010000006.1:0-14962 GCA_035353255.1 Candidatus Cloacimonadota bacterium | reverse complement strand
GCGGATTAACAGATGAACGGCTCGCTCACAGAGGCATCCGTCCTGATATGTGGAACATTCCGCTTGACAGATAGATAGGCTTAAAAAACGATGTCTCTTCAAGATAAATCTAAAGGAGACAAGATGTACGCCATCGTAGAAATTAGCGGATTTCAGTTCAAGGCCGAAAAGAACGTCGTTTTGCGCGTTCCCTTGCTGAATACGGCAGAAGCCGGTCAAGCTCTTGAGTTTGACAAAGTTCTCCTCGTCCGCAAGGATGATGAGATCATAGTCGGCACTCCCGTAGTCGAAGGCGCCAAAGTTCTCGCCAATGTGGTCGAGCACGGTAAAGGTAAAAAACTGGTGATATTCCACACCAAGAACCGGAAAGGATATCGCGTCAAGAAAGGTTACCGTGAGCAGTTCACCAATATATTAGTCACTGATATTCAGGCATAAAGAGAGGTAATAATGGCACACAAGAAAGGTGGTGGAAGTACTCGTAACGGTCGGGACAGCAAACCCAAGTACCGTGGCGTTAAAAAATACGGTTCCGAAGCTGTTATCGCCGGAAATATCATCGTTCGTCAGAAGGGCACCAAGATCCATGCCGGGGAAAACGTCGGTATGGGACGTGATTTTACCCTGTTCAGTCTTGTGGATGGCGTCGTCCAATTCGTCACCAAAGCTGCCGGCAGAAAATACGTTTCCGTCCTTCCCAAAGAAGACTAAATCCTTTTAATCAAATAGCTAAGCCCGTTGGTGCAAACCGACGGGCTTTTTGTTTTCCTGTATTGCCGCTCGCTGTAGCGCCAGAGCTGGATTTTCACACAGAGGCACAGAGACACTGCGGCGTAGAGAGTTGGGGGAAAGAGCAGTTTTGGATAGGCTACGAGAGTGCTTTTTTGTGCTTGATAGCATGTCAATAACTGAGGATGATCAGACCCTCATCATATCGGTATCATTTCCTGTCATGACAGGAGATGATACCGGGATGATACCGGGATGATGCCCCTAAGATCAATGGGAAGAGGGTATTATAGCACAGAGACTATCAGAGTGATGAAAGACACTGACAGCTCATAGATAAAGAACGTCAGGATGACGTTCCCACTGCTGATAAACCCGGGAATCGTCACTCAGTACGATACTAACTCCTTACAAACCAACCTCTTTTACTTCTTTACTCTTTTTTAGATATTCTTTTTACTCTCTGTGTCTACGTGTCTCTGTGTCTCAGTGTTAATAATCAACGCAGAAGAAGAAATCAGAACAAGCCGCTGATGTTTCCGTCGTCTTCGATGTCGATGACCTCGGCGCTGGGGTGTTTGGGCAATCCCGGCATGCGCATGATCTCGCCCGTGATGGGGATCAGGAATCCAGCACCGCCGGCGATGAGGATCTCACGCACTGTGACCAGGAAGTCTTTCGGGCGTCCCAGCAGATCAGGATTGTCGGACAGTGACTTCTGAGTTTTGGCGATGCAGATGGGCAGCTTGTCGTAGCCGTATTTCTTGATCTTCTTGAGGTCGGCTTTGGCGTCCGCGGTATAGTCAACTTTCTGCGCGCCATAGATCTCCGAGGCGACCTTGATGATCTTGTCTTCGACGGAGTCATTCCAGTCGTAGAGAGAATGATAATTGCAGACATCCTTGTCCACCATGGAGATAACGTGCTGGGCCAGATCGAGTCCGCCGGCTCCGCCCTGGGCGTGGAAATCCACGATCGAGACGTCAAAGCCGTTTTCCACGACGAAATCACTGATGATCCGCAGTTCTTCCTCCGTATCGGTGGCGAAACGATTGATCGCGACGATGGATTTCATACCGAACTTACGGATATTTTCCAGATGCTTGCCGAGATTGGGAAGACCGTCGCTCACGGCTTGAGGATTGGGCTGACTGATCTCTTTGAGCTTTGCTCCGCCGTGCATCTTGAGGGCGCGCACGGTCGCCACGAGGACGACGGCATCGGTGCAGAACTTGCCATATTTGCAGACGAGATCGAAGAATTTCTCCGCCCCGAGATCAAAGCCAAAGCCGGCTTCAGTCACGACGTATTCGCCAAGCTTGAGAGCTGTCTTGGTGGCAAGGATGCTGTTCGCGCCTTGGGCGATGTTGGCAAAGGGTCCTCCATGCACCAGCGCGGGGGTATTTTCTGTGGTTTGGACCAGGTTTGGTTTGAGGGCGTCCTTGAGCAGAGCGGCGATCGCTCCTTCGAAACCGAGCTGAGCGACAGTCACCGGTTCGCCGTCGAAGGTGAAGCCTAGAATGATCTTGCCGATACGCTCCTTGAGTTCATCCATATTGTTGGAAAGGCAGAGGATAGCCATGATCTCCGAAGCCGGTGTGATATCGAAACCATCCTCACGGGGGAAGCCTTGCTTGGACCCGCCAAGTCCGATGACGATCTTGCGGAGCATGCGATCATTGACGTCCAGCACGCGTTTCCAGCTCACTCTTCGGGGATCGATGCGGAGTTCATTATCGTAATAGATATAGTTATCCAGGAGTGCCGCGAGAGTGTTATTCGCCGCTGTCACGGCATGGAAATCTCCGGTGAAATGCAGGTTGATGTCTTCCATCGGCAGGACCTGAGACCAGCCTCCGCCTGCCGCGCCGCCCTTGACTCCGAAGACGGGGCCCAAAGAGGGTTCGCGGATCGTGGCGATCGCCTTTTTGCCGAGGCGGTTCAGCGCCTGCGCCAGACCGATCACGGTCGTCGTCTTGCCTTCTCCCGCGGGGGTTGGCGTGATGGCAGAGACGAGGATGAGCTTGCCGTTGTGGTTTTCAGGAAGATTCAAGAGGCTGCGGTAACGGATCTTTGCCTTATAATCTCCGTAGAGATCGATGTCGTCGGGACCGAGACCAAGTTTTGCTGCGATCTCGTTGATATGAAGCATCTTGACTGAACGTGCTATTTCAGAATCATTCATGGTGTTTCCTCCAGTTTCGGACTGATCATATGATATGGATAATATCTCCGTATCGGATGATTTAGCCAAACATAAATCACAATCCGGCAGTAATATCAGCGTCCGGGAGCAGAGAATTTACTTTACCAAAAGAGGGGGATCAAAATAATGACACGTAACTAGCTTTATTTCAAATAAAATATATAGAGGTTAGCGCAATGGAAATTCCCAAGCCGATATTGAAGCTCAGGCAACGCCGGGACGATGCGATGCTCGGTGGTGGTCAGAAGCGCATCGATGAACAGCATGAGAAGGGCAAACTCACTGCCCGGGAACGTATTGAGATGCTCGTGGACACGGATAGCTTTGAGGAGTTCGATCTCTTCGTGGAGCATCAGTGCACGAACTTCGGGATGGAAAAATACAAGCATCCCGGGGATGGAGTCGTCACAGGAAGCGCAACGATCAACGAGCGCCTGGTCTATGTCTTTGCCCAGGATTTCACCGTGTTTGGAGGCTCCCTGTCTCTCACTTATGCCAACAAGATCTGTAAGATCATGGATATGGCGCTCAAGAACGGACGTCCGCTCATCGGTCTGAATGATTCGGGTGGCGCGCGCATCCAGGAAGGCGTCGATGCCCTTGCCGGTTACGCGGAGATATTCTGGCGCAACGTCATGGCATCAGGTGTTATCCCGCAGATATCTGCCATACTTGGCCCCTGCGCCGGTGGAGCGGTCTATTCTCCCGCAATCACGGACTTCGTGATCATGGACAAAGCCAATAGCTATATGTTCGTGACAGGGCCCAAAGTGGTCAAGACCGTGCTGAACGAAACGGTCACTACGGATGACCTCGGCGGAGCAGTCATGCACGCTTCCAAGAGCGGTGTGGCGCATTTCATCTCCAACAGCGAAGAAGAAGCGATGCTGATCATCAAGAAGCTGCTCAGCTACCTGCCTTCGAACAACATGGAAGATCCACCCTATATCCCTACCTCTGATCCGATCAACCGTGACTGCAACGAACTGAACGAGCTTATTCCCGACAACCCGAATAAGCCATATGATATTCTTGATCTCATCCATAGCATCGTGGACGACGGTGAATTTCTCCAGACCGCGCGGAACTATGCTCAGAATCTCGTGGTGGGTTTTGCCAGGATGAACGGACGTCCGGTCGGCATCGTCGCCAACCAGCCGAAGGTTCTTGCCGGCGTGCTGGATATAGACGCTTCCATCAAAGGCGCCAGATTCGTCCGCTTCTGCGATTCTTTCAATATCCCTCTGATCGTGCTCGAGGATGTTCCCGGCTTCCTGCCAGGCACGTCTCAGGAGCATAACGGAATTATCCGCAACGGTGCCAAGCTTCTTTATGCCTTTGCCGAAGCGACAGTTCCCAAGATCACCGTGATCATCCGTAAAGCCTATGGCGGTGCTTACTGCGTGATGAACAGCCGGCACATGCGTGCTGATCTCGTCTATGCCTGGCCTTCCGCTGAGATAGCCGTCATGGGTCCCAAAGGCGCTGTCGAGGTCATCTTCCGCAAGGAAGCCATGGCAAGCGCCGATCCAAAACAGGCTCTGCTCGAGAAAGAGGAAGAATACCGCGACAAGTTTGCCAATCCCTACAACGCAGCGCAGCGCGGTTACATCGATGACATCATCGAACCGGCGCGCACCCGTTTCAGACTTATCCGTGCTCTGGAGATGCTGGCTAACAAGCAGGACAGCATTCCCGCCAAGAAGCACGGGAACATCCCTCTCTAAGGGGTCGTCTGAATGCGTAAATTAACCCTAATCATCGCCTTGCTTGCCCTGATCATAACTGTTTTCGGCAAGCCCTTGCATCAGGATAACCCGGCAGAAGCCAGCCATATGAACGTCGCGTCCCTGGCTGATTCAGTCGTTGTCCAGCGTGAACAGCAGATCTTTGAGGACTACGGCATCCGTGAGAGTTCCACCCTGCGTGAGGTTGCTCAGCTTCTCAAGGTGAAAGATCTGCAGCGTCTGAAGCAGTCTCTGGGATTGGAAGCCGCGAACGTCAAGCTCGATAACCGCAGCCTGAAACAGCTCGGTATCACTCCTTATTCCGCCTTTCTGGCAAGCCAAACCGCCAAGTACGGTTTCTCAGAACTGAGCACCGTCTCTGATGTGGCAGCCAAGCTCAACATGCCAATCAAGAAGCTGAAACAGAAGCTCGGGCATGGACTGGATCCACTCACCCGGGATAAAGACAGCAGGTCGCTGCAATCGCTGGATATCAGCCCGGAAACAGTCATGCAGGTGAATAAGCAGTTCCTCGATAACGGGATCAACTACAGCATCACTTTGACGGTCATCGGAATGCTCGTCGTTTTCTTCGCCCTGCTGATCACCAGCATCATCATCGGTCAGCTGGTGCATCTCAACACCAGAGAGAAGAAGCCCGTCAGGGAGATCAGGATCTCTCAATCCGGCAAAGTGATCTCAGCCCCCAAGGACTTGAACATGGATGTCATCGCCGCTGCGATCGCCGCTCTGCACATCTATGAGCATACGATCAGCGAGAGACGCCGCCTTGTTCTCACCTTCGGACGCAACAACTTCAGCCAGTGGCGTGCCAGCGCCTCTCTGAACATGCCCAACCGCCAGTTTAACCGTAAAAGGAGCTAACCCATGAAAACCTATAAACTAACCATCAATGGTGATAAATATGAAGCCAAGATCCTCGAATACAGCGGAACTCAAGCCAAGATAAACATCAATGGCGCCGACTATCTGATCCAGATCGAGGATGATTCCCACATCAACGTCCCCAAGCTGCCGGAACAGGAGAAAGCCACACCCATGGCGCCTTCCTTCAGCAGTGATTACAGCGGCAAGAACGGTGAACTCCGTGCGCCGCTGCCTGGCGTGATCGTCTCCATACCGGTCAAGGAAGGAGACGTCGTCAAGCAGGGCCAGACCATCATCATCATCGAAGCCATGAAAATGCAATCCGAGATCTCCGCGCCGGTCAACGGTACGATCGGCAAGATCCTAGTCAAGGAACGCACTCCCGTTCAGGAAGGCGATCTGCTCATGAAGATAACCGGAGAGGAGATCAAGGCGAAACCGGTCACCAGGAAGGAAAAACCCGCTGAGCAACAAATAGCCGCCCCTCGCGATGGTATGATCCTCGCGCCGATCCCCGGAACGATCATGGATATCAAGGTCGAGCCCGGGCAACTGGTTGAGGATGAGCAGGTTGTCGTGATCCTCGAAGCTATGAAGATGGAATCGGAGATCCACAGCAATCAGCGCGGAAAGGTCAAAAAGATCCACGTGAGCAAGGGCTCGACTGTTGCCGAAGGTGATCCTCTGATCGAGCTGGAGGTATAGGGACAATGCAGGAACTATACCAGTTCATCCAGACCACAGGTTTCCTGAACGTTACTCCCGGCAGCATCTTCATGATCATTGCCGGACTGATCTTCGTCTGGCTGGGGATCAAGAAGGGCTTTGAACCTCTGCTGCTCATCCCGATCGGTTTTGGGATCGTGGTGGGGAACATGCCGGGGATACTGGAACAGGGCCTGGCAGTCGAGAGTCCAGGCAGTGTGCTGAACTTCCTCTATTTTGGCGTCAAAACGGGTGTGTATCCCTCCCTGATCTTTTTGGGGATCGGAGCGATGACGGATTTCTCGACCCTGATCGCCAACCCCAAGCTTATTCTTCTCGGAGCAGCCGCGCAGTTCGGCATCTTTGCCACCTTCATCGGCTCAATGCTCCTGGGCTTCAACATCCTGGAATCCGCCTCCATCGGCATCATCGGTGGCGCGGATGGTCCGACTTCGATCTATCTTGCTTCGAAGCTGGCACCCCATCTCCTGGGTCCTATCGCCCTTGCAGCCTATTCTTACATGTCTCTGGTGCCGGTGATCCAGCCTCCGATCATGCGCCTGCTCACGACCAAAAAAGAGCGTCTGATCCGGATGAAATCCCCGCGCATCGTCAGTCAGCGCGAAAGGATCATCTTTCCGGTCGTCTGCTTTATCGTGACCGCGTTGATCGCCCCCGGCAGCATGATCCTGCTGGCGATGCTCTTCCTGGGAAATCTGCTCAAGGAGAGCGGCGTGACGGATCGTCTGGCGGTCACAGCGAGAACCACCCTGATCGATATCGTGACCATCCTCATCGGCTTCACCGTCGGCGCAAAAACTACCGCGGGAGTCTTCCTGACCACTGCTTCGATCCGTATCTTCCTTCTGGGCGCCTTGTCTTTTGCCTTCGCGACAGCCGCGGGAGTCACCTTTGCCAAGGTCATGAATCTCTTCCTCAAAGAAAAGATCAATCCTCTGATCGGTAACGCGGGCGTCTCAGCCGTGCCGGCTTCCGCCAGAGTCTCGCAAGTTGTTGTGCATCAATATGACAAGTCCAACTATGTGATCATGCACGCCATGGCGCCCAATGTTGCCGGAGTGATCGGTTCAGCCGTCGCTGCCGGTGTGCTTTTGGGTATCCTGGGCAACTGAGCATCATCTCTCTATCCCCTCTCTATCATCTTACGTCTCGACGTAAGATGATAGAGAGGGGATAGCAGGATGGTGGGGTATGGCTGTAGCTGGTCTAAGCATGGAGTTCAAAGCGCCATAACAAGTCTTTACGCTTACGGAAATCTTCGAGAGGCGATTTGGACTTCATGCGGCAATTGCTTTAAGTATCTATAGCTTAGCTACTATTAGTTGCTATACGTTTTGAAGTCCAAGACGGCGCTAAGATTGATTATTGTGTTAGATCGGCTAGCCGTCTTGAACTCCAAACTCAGATCTTCCCTCTTTATAGTTTCACTCGTTTCAGCAGGTTAGCATTGGTCACGACGGTGATGGAGCTGCTTGCCATGGCGATCTCGGCGATCACCGGATAGAGCAGACCCAGGATGGCGAGCGGGATGGCGATGAGATTGTAGAAGAACGCCCAAAAGAGGTTTTGCCTGATCTTACGGAAGGTGGCGAGCGAGAGTTTCACGGCTCTCGGCAAGGAACGCAACTCACTGCGCATGATGGTGATATCCGCGGCTTCGATGGCGATGTCCGTGCCCTGACCCATGGCGATGCCGATGTCGGCAGCCTTCAGAGCGGGAGCGTCATTGATCCCGTCGCCGACCATGGCAACGGGGCCTAGCTCCGCCCGCAGCCTGATGATGGCGTTGGCTTTATCGGCGGGCAGGACGTTCGCCATGACTCTGGTGATCCCGCAGAGAGCGGCAATGGCTTTGGCAGTGTCTTCGTTATCCCCGCTGATCATGACCGGCTCGATGTTCATGGCGCGTAAGGTGTTGATCACTTCCGGCGCTTCGGGTTTGAGCGTGTCCGCGATGTAGAAGATCCCCAGCAGTGAGCTCTCGTCTGCCAGCCAGACCTTGGTCGCGTGGAGATACTCCGGCAGAGGCGTGGCAAGGGTCGTGATCCCTTTCTCCTTGAGGAATCCCAGGCTGCCAATGTGATAGTCATTGCCGTCCAGCTTACCGCTTATCCCCTTGCCGCCGCTATTGACGACGTCGGTGACGGAACTGAGCTCCAGTCTGCGCTCACGGGCGGACGTCAGGATCGCAAACGCCAGAGGGTGAGAAGAGGCGGATTCCAGGGATGCCGCCAGGCGGAGTAATTCAGATTCAGCAAGGGAAAAGGCTTGCAGATGAAGCAGTTTAGGCTTTCCATGGGTGAGAGTTCCGGTCTTGTCAAACGCCATTACCCGGATGTCCTTCATCCTCTGTAGAGCTTCACCGTTGCGGATCAGGATGCCATTCGTAGCGCCAATACCGCTGCCCACCATGAGAGCTGTGGGAGTCGCCAAGCCCAGCGCGCAGGGACAGGCGATGACCAGCACGGCGATGGACGCCATGAGCGCTGCGGCGATCCCGGAAGCTGAACTGAGAGAGAGATTGATAAACTGACCGAGCACGGCGGAAAGGCTCGTCATCAAGCTCGGAAACAGCATCCAGAAGGTGAAGGTCAAGGCAGCGAGGATCAGGATCACCGGGACAAAGATGGCGGTGATCTTGTCCGCCAGAACCTGGATGGGAACCTTGGAATGCTGGGCTTCCTGAACCAGACGGATGACCTGAGCCAGGAAGGTGTCGCTGCCGGTGCGGGTGGCTTTGACCTTGAGATAGCCGTCCAGATTGAGCGTTGCGCCCAGAACGGGATCTCCGGGTTTGCGGTTCACGGGCATGGATTCGCCGGTTGCCATGGATTCATCCACGGAACCGGAGCCTTCGACGATCTCGCCATCGGTGGGTATCTTCATGCCTGATTTGACGATGAAGATGTCTCCGGGATGCAGCTTGTGTATGGGTATCTCCTTCTCGGCTCCGTCTTCGAGGATGAGGGCAGTCTTGGCGCCAAGATTGACGAGTTTGCGGATGGCTTCGGAGGCCTTGCCACGGGCGCGATATTCCAGAAATCTGCCGGTCAGATGGAAGGCGAGGATCATTCCCGCGATGCCGGTAAAGGCATGTCCGTCCACGCCTTTTACGAAGTATGAGAGAGGCAGCACGAGCAGCGAGGAGATCGTGCCCAGAGCGATCAGGACGTCCATATTGGCGGAGCGGTTCCGGATCGAGCTCCAGGCGGAGAAATACACGCTTCTGGCAGGGAAAAGCATGATCAGGAGCGATAAACCGAACATGAGCCAGAGATCGGTCATTTTGCTGATCAGATGGATGTGCCAGACCATGTGGCTGAGCATCAGTTCGGTGATGATCAGAGTCAACCCCCAGGTGAGCAGCATGCGGGATTTGGCTTCCCGAGCGTGCTGCTGCTGCTCGTCCTCGCTCATGATCGCAGTTTCGCGGACGCTGAAACCGAGCTCTTTGATGACTTTTTCTATATCCGGAAGGGAGACTTTCTTGTCGTCGATCTCGAGGCTGGCTTCTTCCAGAGCGAGGCTGACGTGAGCCAGAGTGACGCCGGGCATCTGAGCGAGAGCCTTCTCCGTGCGGGAACTGCAGCCGGCGCAGTGCATCCCGTCGATGCCAATATTGAGTTGTTGTTTCATCTGTTTGATCCTTAGACGTTATGATCGTCAGGACTGACGATCCTGCCGTCGCTGAGTTCGATGATCCTGCCTGCCCTTTGGGCGAGGTCATGATTGTGGGTGACCAGGATGATGGTGATCCCCCGGTTTTGGTTCAGGTCGGCGAGGATATCGGCGATCTCGACGCTGCGTTTACTGTCCAGATTGCCGGTAGGCTCGTCCGCGAGGATGATCTTGGGTTCGTTGATCAAAGCTCGGGCAATGGCTACTCTCTGCATTTCTCCGCCTGAGATCTCTTTGGGGAGATGAGAGAGACGCTTTTCCAAGCCAAGCTGCCGGGCGACGTCCAGCACGTTGTGAAGCACTCCTGGATTGCGGTGGAAAGCGAAAGGCAGGAGGATATTCTCCTTCACGGTCAGGGTCGGGATGAGATAGAACTTCTGGAAGATGTAGCCGAACACTTGCCTGCGTATCTTGGTCAATTCACGCTCGGGCATGGCTTTGCCGTTTGCGAAAACGGTTCTGTCCATCACTGTGAGAGTTCCGCCGGTGGGGTCGTCCAGACATCCGAGCAGATGTAGCAGGGTTGTCTTTCCTGATCCGGAAGCACCCACGAAAGCCACAAATTCGCCGGAGGAGACTTCGAGATCGATCCCGTCCACGGCTTTGATCTCTTCCGCGCCGCGGAGATAGGTCTTGCTTAGACCATTGGCTTTTATCAGACTCATAATTCACCTTCACTGCTGCGTATTGCTTCGATGGGTTTGATCCGTGAGGCACGGTAGGCCGGGTAGATCCCGCTGACCAGTCCGATGCCCATTATGATCCCGATCGAACGCAGTACCAGCGGGAAGTCGATCAGAATGAGCGAGCCTTTAGGTGAGAAGGGCAGGATATACCTGATGAGGGATTCGGTCAGTGTGGCAAGGCCGAGGGCAAGAAGCGCGCCGACGATACCTCCCAGGAGGCAGAGAATAACCGTCTCGCTCCAGATCAGCCGGAAGATGTGCCCGGCGGAAGCGCCCATGGATTTCATGATGCCGATCTCCTGATACCTTTCCAGGACGGACATAAGGATGGTGTTCATCACGCCCACCATGGCGATCAGGATCGCGATAATGGCGATGGACATGACCATCACTTTCGCGGTGGTCACGAGGCTGGAGATCGTGCTCTTGACCTGCGCCATGGAGACGACCTGAACGTCCTGAAGGCTGTAGAGCTTTTCTTCGAAGGCGTTGATGTCGGTGTTCTTATGAACTTTGATGCCCACGCTGGTGAGTTTGCCCTGAACACCAAAGACTTGTTGCAGAGCCTTGTAGGGAACGAAGATGGTTCCGTCATCCTGAGTTCCGCTACGTTTGAGAATGCCAACGACTTTTAGTTCCACGTTCTTATCCGGGACAAGGATTAGGTCTCCGACCTGGCGTTGCTCGAGTTCCGCGGCTTCATAACCGATCACGGCTTCCATGGCTGTGGGGTTTGTGAACCAGGCTCCTTCGGCAAATTCCAGATAGGTGCGCATGGACGGGAAGGTGGCAGGATCGACGCCGGTGAAGGCAGCGATGGCTCCCGTGTCGCCGATCGTGGGATCAAACACAGCCTGCATCAGCATGGGTGTGAGCTTTTGAACTTCCGGCTGGGTGGCAAGGCTGTCCAGCACACTTTCAGGCATATAGCGCAAGCCTGCTCCGCCTTGCATCATTAGGGTGGCAGCCTCATAGGGGCAACCTTTGGCGGTGAGTAAGACTTGAAAGCCGAGATTATCTATGTCTGTGCTGAGCGAGCGTTCATATCCCTGATTGAAGCCCAGCAGGCTGATCAAAACCCAGGTCGAGAGCGAGATCCCCAACAGGGTCAGGAAACTGCGCAGGCGCTTGCGTTTCAGATTCTTATAGGCGATGGCACTGATACTTGGCATGGTGACTCCTTCATTTCCAGTTGGCGAAGTGCTGCATAAGCACGAGGTTCTTCTTCACTCCGCGCAGGATGGCGGGAAAATCCTTGTCGCCGGGAGCGGGATTGTGTATCGAAGCGGCTTTGCCTGTTCCGCTCCGCTTAGTAACGCTGTAGGCATCAAAATCTCTGAGACTGAGCCCTTTGAACTGATCGGTAAAACTGCTTGCCTTATAGAGCTTGACGTTCTTTGAGCTGATCTTCTGAAAATACATGTTGGTAATGCGTCCGGTGGTATCAAGGCTGAGAAAGACCTGCAATCCGCCATAATATCCCTTCTGATTAACGCCGTGGATGTATCCGGCAATGCTTTTGCCTTTGTAGATCGTATAGAGGGTATAGGGAATGTCAATCGTTTCGTATAGTCCGGAGAACTTGTCGCCCAGCCTCTTTTCGATCTGTGCCAGGAGGGGCTTTCCGCCTTCCCGCTGTATAGAGCGATATGTGGTCTTGTAGCCCGTCGAGCCGGGGAAGAGGCGCTTCACGTCCTTGTCCGGGTCATTGAGGTCACAACCGACGGCTGACCAGAGCGGTGCCAGGAGTAACAAGACCAGCAATGCGATTATTATCTTTTTCATTATACCTCCTTAGAAGGTGATCCCCTTGTAGTAATAGAGTTGCAGGGCAATGACGTGGCTATCCGCCGGGTGCTGATAATTGTAGCTTCCGCGCAGGGTCAGATCAGGCAGGATCCTGTAGGATACTGACGTTGAGTAATTCTGAGTTCCGGCTCGCTTGATCTCGTAAAGCTGTGCCTGGACATCGATCTGGAGCCTGTCTTCGGCAAGGGGATACCAGGACAGGCGGGAAAGTGCCGTGAAGGCAGGGTAGTCATGAAAAGAGCCGGCAAGGATCTCGGAACGTGATTCGAGATTGGCGATCCTGCGGCTGTAATCAACACCACCAAGGAGGAGCTTGTGCGCAGTCTTGTTGTGCATGATCGTGTAGCCCATGGTCTTGAAGACGTTGCCGTTGGCAAGGGTGATCCCTGCGCTGTAGCCGTCCCGGGAATACTCGCCGATCCCGGCTCGGGCGCTTGCCAGCCAGCTGTCGTCGTAATAGAGGCTCATGCCGGAACCGGTGGTCAATGAGACCGAGAGATTGGGATCCTGCCGGTCGAACTTCAGCCCCATGCCCCAATCCCGGTCGAAGACCAAGCCGCTCATAGTGTTATCCATCAAGAGCTGGGCGTGATTATCCAGATTCAGGGAGAGTCCCGTGGCGGGTTTATTGTGCCCGATCCAGACATCAAAGGCAGAGGTCTTCAGGTCGATAAAGGCATTATAGAGCTGAGCTTCCAGGCGGGAATCCTTATTCTCGTCATACGCCAGACGTGCCTGGATGGAGAGATAGCCAAAGTCTCTGTTTCTGGTTCCGAATCTCTGGATGAGGTCAATCCCCACGGAGGGCTTTTGCATGGACTCCTGGGGGTTAAATGAATAGGGACGCAGATCATCGGTGAGGCTTTCATAGCTTCCCACGGCTTGTCCCTCAAGATAGATCAAGCTGCTCTGGGAGAAGAGCTTTGCTCCCAGAAATAGCATCATGATCAGACTGAGCAGGACCAGTTTGAAGAGAATAAAGCCCCGTTCGCGGTCTGTCCCGCGGGAGAGGTTCAAGGTTTTCACGGTTGGCTCGATCTTACTTGATAGTGGCTCTGACCAAGGCGGTTCCCAAGCTCTTACCGCTCTTGGCGAACTTCAGCTCGATCTCCCACTTGCCCAGCATCATAAAGTTCACGGGGATCGCGTACTGATTCTTCTTATTGAGCTTCATCGCTTTGTGGCCTGTGTCGTGTGCGCCTCTCATGGAAGGCATATAGGCATTCGCGGTGACGTTCAGGCTGTTTAAGATCTGCTTATTCTTGTTGAAGACTTTGACCAGAAGGATGCGGTTGCCGATCTTGGGCGATTTGTCCCAACTATAGACTACGTAATGATTGTTGTCGATCCAGGTAGTTTTCCCGGGGGCCAGGACGATGCTTTGGGAGTTGTTGCCGGTATTGACCGTGGCGGCGTTAATCCCTGAAGGACAGGAACCGCAATGCTCAGCTACGATCGGCAATAGAAGTACGCTTGCCAGAATGATGAGGATTATCTTTTTCATGATTATCTCCTTGGTGTGTTTATTGTTATTTGGTCATCTTTTCGATGGTTTTCTTCAATTCATCCAGAATAGTGGGGGAACCGGATTGGATCTGCTCCAGGATACAGCTGTTGAGATGCGCCTCGAAAAGCTCTTTGGATAAAGAGGCGAGGGCACTGCGGATAGCGGATATCTGAGTGATGATATCATCGCAGTAGACATCTTCTTCGATCATCTTCTGAACCCCGCGAACCTGGCCTTGAATTCGATTGAGCCGGTTGCTAAGTTTCTTTTTGAACGTTTCATTATGGTGCGCTTTGCGTGGATCGTGACAGCATTTATCCATTTCAGGTACTCCTTATAAATACCCCTTGGGGGTATATATATGATAACGCAACATTCATGCCAGGCAAGAGGAAAATTCTTGATCATCTTTCTTCCAGGATGTCTGTTGTTGTCCCCGACGATCTTCTCAATTTTTCGGTATCTTTCCCCTATCCCCTCTCTATCATCTTACGTCATGACGTAAGATGATAGAGAGGGGATAGCAAGATGATAGGCAGATGATCGGGAAAATGAAAGAGCATAGTTCAGGAGAATACTTGGAACAAAACACTACCTGCCAGCCGGCGAAGAACGGGAAGCCGGGTAATAAACTATCCGCGCACCTCCGATCTGGACATCATATCAATACGTTTACACATCAGGTTTCAGTGTAAACAACGATTACACATGCTATATCTGTGTTCCCTCCGGCAGGTGTCCCGTCCTGAGAGATCGGCAACCTCCAGGATGTTGAGCGGATGATATTCTCTCACAAAAGGTCGAACAAACTATAAGGATGAGTTTGGGCAGAATCCCTAAGCAACGTGTCCTAACCGCGAATCAGCGGAGCTAACAAGGAAAATTAGCAGTCACGACGCCAGACTGCTAAAATAGTTCTTGACAAGCAAACGGCATCGATTAGATTTGCTCTTGAACATGGAGGTGTACTTATGAATACACAACGTTTTACGCTCAAGTCGCAGGA
>DAOPZE010000005.1:0-47029 GCA_035353255.1 Candidatus Cloacimonadota bacterium | reverse complement strand
CCAGGGTATTATTTACCCAGATTGAAAAACGGTCGGTATCGATATTCACTTTCAGTTTGAAGTTTGCCCAGGTATTTGTTGCCAGGCTCCCAATGGTGATGGGATTTGAGAAGTCACTGGTATTGTCATAGTAGAGATTGCCTTCATAATCGTGTCTCAGATAGGTCACTGTGCCATTGGGGAAAGCATCTGCCAGCCAGTTATTGGAGGTGATTTTCCAGTCAAAGCTTACATAGTAGATTCCAGAGGTGATGCCGAGTGAAGTAAAATCTCGCCGGACCCCTTGCAAGCTATTGGAAACAACTTTCATACTGCTATCTTCGATGATAGGACTCACAGGTCCGATATTCGTCCAGCTATTGCCGACAGCAGAGCCTTCAGTCCGATTAAAATCATCATTAAACAAAACTACGCCATACTGCAGATAAACGATCATTATCATGCAGATCAGCACGCACAACTTCTTCATGTTTTCCTCCATTTCTGATGTATATATATAACTGTTTTCAATCATTCAGCGGAGATGATGATATCCATCGGAGCGTTAACTGGAACTACCTTCTTCACCTATCCCTTGCCTCGCTGTTTGCTATCTCCAGATAAATCAAGCTAAGGATTCCTGTCAATCATAATTATTCGTTTAGATTGTCGCACTTTGGATACACCCCACGCGCTTCCGGTTTGACTTAAAACTGTCCCCACTGCATTCTTGGGTGTTACAGTAGTATCTTTGCGGGTCAGTTTTGAGTTAAACCGGAGCATCTCAGGGCCAGCGGGACAAGGTTGAAAGATAGGCTATACCATGCAAGACCCTCTTCTGTGGATAATTCTAATCATCACCGGGTACACTAGAACAAGATCTCCGGCGCGGATCCGCTGGTGGGGGAAACCTCGGTTTAACTCACAATTCCGCACCTATGGATTTCTTTCCACGATGAGAACTCACTAGGCGGAATTGTAAGTCAAACCAAGGCTGAGGGCGGAGCCTTGAACAGGCGGAACTCAAAGCCAAACCAAGGCTGAGGATAGGGACTGTATCAGGCGGAAAAATTAGTCAACCGGCAGCTATGGCAAACAAAGGACGAAAACCGAGAGCCAGACGACAAAGAAATCTATTGACAAAAGAAGTCCACTCTTCTAGCCTTGCAAAAAGCAAAAAAGTTCAGGAGGAAGTAAAGATGACTGAATTGCGTCAAATATATCATTGCCCGCTGTGCGGGAATGTCACGGAAGTACTATATACCGGCGAAGGCGAGCTTGTCTGCTGTGGTCGGACAATGATCCTGCTCATAGAGAATTCCGTGGATGCCGCGAAGGAAAAGCACGTTCCCGTAGTCACCGATCTGGGTGGTAAGATCAAGGTTGCTGTGGGTTCCATCCCTCATCCCATGGAAGAAAAGCACTACATTGCCATGATCGAGGTTCTGACCGAAAAGATGGTCTATCGTTATGAACTCAAACCGGGTGACGAGCCGGTCGCTGAATTCCCGGTTGCCTTGAAGGATGTACTCACTGTTCGTGAGTATTGCAATCTTCACGGGCTATGGAAAGCATAAAGGATACAGGAGGAAACTAATAATGTCTTTTAAAGAATCACGTACAGCGGAAAACCTGATGAAATCGTTCGCCGGAGAATCTCAGGCACGGATGCGCTATATCTACAGCGCCAAAGTCGCCAAGAAAGCCGGGTTCGAGCAGATATCCAATATCTTTACCGAGACCGGTGACAACGAAAAGGAACATGCCAAGCTCTTCTTCAAGCACCTGTTGAAATACGGTCTGGAAGGCGAAGTCATCAACATCATGGCTTCCTATCCCGTTGGCTGGTCCCCGGAAGACACGCTGAAGAACCTCGAATTCGCCGCCAATGGTGAAAAAGAGGAATGGACAGAGCTCTATCCGATGTTTGCCGATATCGCTGAAGAAGAAGGCTACAAGGACATCGCCCTGACTTACAGGCTGGTCGCCAAAGTGGAGAAGGCGCATGAGACCCGTTTCCGCAAACTTTATAACAACGTTAAAGACCTCAAGGTCTTCAAAAAGGACGACAAAGTCTTCTGGAAGTGTATCAATTGCGGCTACATCCACGAAGGAACTGACGCCCCCAATACTTGCCCGTGCTGCCTGCATCCCCAGGCTTATTTTGAAGTTTTCAAAGAAACCTACTAAACAATGGAGGAAACCATGCAAAAGTACCAATGCATCGCCTGTGGATATATCTACGACCCTGCAGAGAATGACAACGTAGCCTTCGATGATCTTCCTGAAGATTACACCTGCCCCGAATGCGGCGTCGGCAAAGATATGTTCGAACCCATCGACTAAAGATAAGCGGCGGAGCGTTCCCAAGGATGCTCCGCCTTTTTCCCTCAATATTCTAAACCTCCCATTTCTAAAATAAAGGTAAGAAAATGACGATAATAGAATTTAACGAGATCATAGATTTTGCCGTCGGACGTGAACGAGAAGCCGTGCAATTCTATCACGATCTGCAAGCCGAAGCCAAATTCGCCGCTCACAAGACCATGCTCGCTGAGTTTGAAAACATGGAAATGGGGCACATCATCATGCTGGAAAACATCCGTAAGAACGGTGTGACCGACGGTGAGATCAAAAAGACGCCAAACCTCAAGATCAGTGAATATATTTCCACCGAAGATGCCGGGCTCGATCTGAGCTATCAGAACATCCTGATCCGCGCCATGAAACGCGAAGAGGCATCGACCAAGCTCTATACAGAAATGTCCCGCCGGTTTGCCGATCCAGCGCTGGTAAAGCTGTTTACTCAGCTCGCCGCGGAAGAATCCGGACACAAATACAGATTTGAAAAGCTCTACGATGAATGGATGGTGGATAACTGAACCATTTCCGTTTAGGGCGTATCCTTTGCTCAAACGGACAGGGACTATCGCGATCCCCTGAAAAGGTGCTTTATAGAGGTTCAAACCAGGACTTTTACCAGGAGTACTTCCTATGATACTGGCGCTGGATAGTTCCCAGAATTCCGGATCGATCGCGCTCAAGCAGGATGATAAACTCCTCTACAGCTCTTATTTTGACATCCGGGTCACTCATTCCGAGACCCTTCTGCCTACCCTCGATCAGGCGTTGAAACTCTGCGAGGCTAGTCCTTCCGATCTGGAAGCGGTAGTACTGGCGATCGGACCCGGTTCGTTCACCGGACTGAGGATCGGCCTTGCCACAGCCAAAGGTATCGCTTACGGTCGCAAGATCCCGATTTTTACCTTTGATTCCCTCAGGATGATCGCTTATCAAGGCGCGGGAAACTCGCGCCAGATCCTCTCCCTGATCGACGCGAAAATGAGTGAACTCTATGCCGCGCTATATGATAGTGAGATGAATGAGGTGTTGCCGCCCGGACTGTGTAAACTTAGCGATCTGGGATCATGGAGTCTGCTAAACCCGATCCTGCTAGGCTCAGCCGCGCCTCAAGCCGCACAGGCTCTTCGTGAAGCGGGGATACCCTTCAGCCTTCCCCTGCCGGGACAGTATCTTACTCCCGCGGTCTCACTTCTAGGACTCCTTGAGCTTTTCCCCCGGACTGAAGGATATGACTTTGAGACGCTTGCTGAGTTGGAACCCCTCTACCTGCGGGAATCCACAGCGCAGGTCAAGAAACGGGCATCGGAAATGCAACTTTAGCCTCTGTGGCAAACAGAATCTGCCACCCCTATACAACTACCTCATATATAAGTTTGGAGTTCAAGACGGCTAAACAAGCTTGACTTTATCGGCTACCTAAGCGCCGGCTTGGACTTCGATACGGCTCCATCTGTTAGTAGCTAAGCTGTAGATATTTGATGCAAATACCGCATGAAGTCCAAATCGCCGTTCAAGATAAGAGGTCAATTCAAGATAGCTACGGCGCTTTGAACTCCATGCTTAGTCCAGCTACGACGCTTTGAACTCCATGCTCAGCTTTGAACTCATTTATTCCCATCCGACTTGGAAGAGAGCCTTAGTAAGTGTTCTACTCCTCATCTTCCCGCTATCATCCCGGTATCATATCCTGTCATGACAGGACATGATACCGGGATGATAGCGGGAAGATTGTGTGATGAAACAAGTATTTCCGAAAGCGTGAATAGGGTACGCTTTGCGGGAGTTTGGGTTCGGGGATAAACTCCCCTGGCAGAAGGGAAAAACAGAGCGAAAAAACGCTTTACAAGATAACGATGTTTGCTGAGCTTGACATTGGCGGATCGTTTTGGCTGTAATGCTTTAACTGAGAAATGCTATCTGACGGGAACTCATACTGATACAACGATCCTCCGCTGGAACTCATAAATAAATAAACAGATAAAGGTGACAAACGAATGGAGAAGCAATGGGTTTTACCCGCAAAGCTATCCGATGAGGAGAAGAAGTATCTTGCCGACCTCAGCACCGCTATGAAATGCCCGTCCCTGATCGCTGAATTGCTCTGGCACAAAGGTTTGAACAGCAAAGAAGAGATCGAGGACTTTTTCCTCCCGGGCATGGACAAATTGCACGATCCGTTTCTTTTCAATGGGATGGATCGCGCTGTGGAACGAATTCTACAGGCGATCAAAAACAATGAGAGGATCACCATCTATGGAGATTACGATGTAGATGGGACGACTGCGACGGCATTGCTCCTTCTGGGCTTGAAACGTGTCGGCGCGGATATCGATTTTTACATCCCACACAGAATGATCGATGGGTATGGTCTGTCCCTGAATAGCCTCGACGTGCTCAAGGAAGCCGGTTCTTCCCTGATCATCAGCGTTGACTGTGGCGTGAACGCCTTTGAAGAGATCGAGGCGATCAACGCCAATGGAATGGAGATCATCATCACCGATCACCACAATCCCAAGGATGTGCTTCCACCCGCTTACGCGATCATCAATCCCAAACTGACGGACTGCAACTATCCTTATCCCGATCTAGCAGGAGTCGGAGTTGCCTACAAGCTTCTCTGCGCCATCTATGAGAGGCTGGGTATCGCGACGCAGGAAAATCTCATGAAATACATGGATCTCGTCGCGGTGGGGACGATCGCGGATATAGTTCCGCTCACAGGTGAGAACAGGATATTCGCCTATATCGGTCTGAGACACTTGATCGACAAGAAGAATCTGGGCTTGAACGCCCTGATCCAGATCTCCGGAATGAATCAGAAATCCCTGGACGCCGCAGATATAGTCTTTGGCATCGCGCCCAGGATAAACGCAGCCGGGAGAATGGGTAGCGCTGCCCTCGCCGTCGAGCTGCTGATCTCCACCGAGGAAGAGAAGAGCCAGGAACTTGCCGAGATCATTGAACGGCAGAATTCGCTCCGGCAGCAGGAAGATCAAAAGACCTTCTTTGAAGCCTGCGAGATCATCGAGAAGAAATATAAGGACCTGAATCAGACCTCATGTATGATCATCTCTTCGGATGACTGGCACCAGGGTGTGATCGGAATCGTGGCATCAAAGCTCGTCGAGAAGTACTATCGTCCGGTTATCATGATCTCCTTCAAGGATGGCTTTGGGAGTGGTTCGGGACGCAGTGTCGCAGATTTTGACCTGTTCGAAGCGCTGAAACAGACTCAGCACAATCTGCACAGCTTTGGCGGGCATAAATATGCCGTGGGGCTCACCATCTATCAGGAATATATCGACAGATTTGAGAATGAGATCACACGCTATGTCTCTGAGAATATGAAACATGAGCAGATCAAACCACCCCTGCAGCTTGACCATGAACTGGAGCTGTATGACGTGAGCGATTTCCTGCTTCAGTGGATGGAGAGATTCGCGCCATTCGGTCCGGAAAACAACCGTCCTGTCTTCCTTACACGCAATGTCCTGGTGGCGAATTATCCTTATAATGTAGGACGTAACCACTTGAAGATCAAAGTCATCAAAGATGGGATAAGCCTTGATCTGATCGGATACAACTTGGGTGACTATCTTCCCCTGCTGAGAAAGAATAGCATGATCGATATTGCTTATACGCTTGAGTTTAACCGCTTTGGCAATAAAACGACAATTCAGGGTAAACTCCGTGACATCCATATCCATCACTAAGCTCTACTGGCTGTTACTCCCTGTCCTGCTGCTCTTTACAGCTTGCGCATCTATGCCGGATCCGGCATTTCAGAACGAGCGGAATGTTCCTGAAGTAGAACCTGTTATGACAGTTATTCCGGGGTTTATCCCGGCGAAAGCTGCCTATGACCCGCTCAGCGAAAGACTCTTCGTCCTGGATCAGACGAGCCAGAAGGTCAGTATCTTCAAGGGTTCCAGCCTGATGAATGTCGTGGGTGGATTCGGTTTTGAGAAGGGCAACTTTCAGAAACTCAACGATATTGAGATCGATAACGACGGTTCTCTGCTCTGTCTGGATGGTATGGCAAAGGTAGTTAAGCGCTTTTCTACAGAAGGCGCGTACATCAGTGAGATCAGCCTTTCGGGGCTTGCCTTGCCGACAAGTTTCTGCGTCGCGCCGGATCAGACCATGTTCGTCTATGACAGCGCCACGGGGGAGATCGTCTGCCTTAGCGCACTGGATCACACGGAGCAGTATCGCTTCGGGAGATTTCAGGTTCAGGGTTTGAGCTCCATGTCGGCGACGCGGGACTACCTCCTCACCTACTCAGCGGAATCGAACACCTCCAATCTCTTCAGTATTCTGGGACAACAGCTTGATGTATATGACGGGTTTTGGGTCATGGACACCTATAAGATGCTATATACCACGAAGTTGATCAGATACGGCAGAGCTCCGGTAAGTTCATATTGTTGGTTTGCGGTTCAAGTATATGGTCACCTTGACACATTGCGTCATCTGAAAGAGCATCAGGGGTTCGTCACTCTCACCAGAGGGGACTATATCGAGGTCCACAGGATCGTATATGGAGCAGCAGAATGAAGCGTGTAAAAACGTTTCTGCCAGTGATCCTCTCCGCGCTGCTGGTAAGCCTCTCCAGAATCCCGCTACATATTGGCTTTCTGGTCTTTTTCGCCTTTGTACCGCTATTGTGGTTCTTTGAGCGGGAATATCACCGCCCCTGGCAACTGCTGATCGCTGGGATGCTGTTCTCCGGTGTCTTTGTGGCTGTGGTGCTTAATTGGATCAGCGAAGTCACGCCCGGAGGCGTGATCGGAATCTTTGTCATCTTCGGTTTCTACTACTGGCTGGTGTTCTACGCCATCCAGCGGATCTGGTATAGCTTCTCCAGGCTGAAGTACGCGGGGTTTGTCCTGCTGTTCGTGGCGTTTGAGTATTCGCTGAACTTCACAGAGATGCGCTTCCCCTGGTTCAATATCTCGTATGGACTGGCGGATTATAACATTCTGCTGCAGGCTCTGGATATTATCGGAACGGTCGGACTCTCGCTCCTCGTTCTGGTCGTCAACGTTCTGGTTTGGAGATCGAGAAAGCAGCTGCGTACCTCGATTGTCTCCCTGGTAGTAATCCTAGGGCTGTGGTTGGGCTACGGGTTCTGGTGCTATTCGGCAATCCATCTGGAGAAGCATGACGCTGGTATCTACGTCATGCAGCCGTCTATTCCCCAGGATGTGAAATGGGACGAGACATTCTTCCCAAAGATGCTAAAGACTTATGACAAACTTACTTCCCAAGCCGCGGCTGAGAACGCCCGCCTGATCATCTACCCGGAAGCGGCGATGCCGATCTATCTGTTGCGGGAACCGGGTCAGATCGTCTATCTGGAAAGGCTGATGCGGGATTATAAACTGGATGTCTTTACGGGATTCCCGGATTGCATACCGGCGCCTCCCGGATATCATTATCCCTATTATTATTACAATGCCGCTGCGCTATTTTCTCCGGGGCAGAAATCCGCTGATCCATATTACAAGTGTATCCTCGTGCCTGTCGGTGAACGGATGCTCTGGCTGGATAAATTCCCCTTCCTCTGGAAGCTGGAATTCGGACAGGCAAACTGGGAATTCGGCAAGGAACTGAAGTGGTACAAGAGCGGAGACTATACGTTCTCGCCCTCTATCTGCTATGAGATCGCTTTTGCGGATATACATCACAGGATGGCGATCCCACGTGACCCCAAGACCGGTCAGTTGAAAAAGACAGACTATCTGGTGAATATCACCAATGATGCCTGGTTCGGGACTTCATACGGGCCCTGGCTGCATGGGGTCATGGCAAGGTATCGCGCGATCGAGAACCGCATCCAGATCTACCGTTCTGCGCAGACGGGAATCTCCATGATCCTCGATCCCCTGGGGCGTACTCTTGCAAAGACGGAGCTTTTTGAAGTCACCAACATCACCGCACCTTTATACACCACGACGCGGATACCTTTGTTGCGTTATATATATCGCTATCCGCGGGGACTCAGCCTTCTGGCTGTCATACTATTCGTTGTTGCTTGCTTCAAACGAAGGGGCAAACAAGAGAGGCGATCATGAAAAAGCACTATTACACAATAGGGGAAGTTGGTAACCTCCTCGAACTCAAGCCATACGTTATCCGCTATTGGGAGACGGAGTTTCAGCAGCTGCGCCCCCGCAAGGACGACGGCAGGATCCGCAAGTACTCCGAAGAAAACATCCTCCTTCTCAAGAAGATCAAGGATATGCTCTACACGCAGAAGTTTACCATTGCCGGAGCACGCCAGCGTCTCAAAGCAGAAAGAAAGGCAGTCAGAGAACCGCGCGAATACCGGAAAGATGAGCAGATCGAGATACCTCTTCTGGAACCGGAAGTCCCTACAGGTCTGACGCTTGACTCCACCGCTAAGCAACAGCTACTTGACCTGAAACGCACTCTCACTAGAATGAAGCTACAATGTCAAACCTTTTCAGGGAGAAATAAATGAACTTTCAGGATATAATCCTAACCTTGCAGAATTACTGGGCAGAGAAAGGCGCGAACCTCGTCATGCCCTACGATATTGAGATGGGAGCAGGAACATTCCATCCCGCCACCTTCTTTGGCGCGCTTGGCTCCAAGCCAACTTATATTGCCTATCCTCAGCCTTGCCGGCGTCCCAAAGATGGTCGTTATGGCGAGAATCCCAACCGGCTCCAGCATTATTATCAGTTCCAGGTGATCATCAAGCCTTGTCCCGATAACGTCCAGGATCTATATCTAAAAAGCCTGGAAGCCATCGGCATCGAACTCGACAAGCATGATATACGCTTCGTCGAGGATGATTGGGAATCACCGACTCTCGGAGCCTGGGGTCTGGGCTGGGAAGTTTGGCTGGACGGGATGGAGATCAGCCAATTCACCTATTTCCAGCAGGTGGGCTCCATGGATTGCTTCCCTGTCTCGGTCGAGCTGACCTATGGACTGGAACGTCTGGCGATGTATATCCAGAATGTGGATGACTATCGTGACCTGAAGTGGAACGAGACCACCAGGTACGGTGAGCTCTATTTCCACAAGGAACTTGAGTATTCTCATTACAACTTCCACAATGCGGATACGAGCCTTCTCTTTGATCTCTTCGGAGATTACGAGAAGGAATGCCGAGAACTCCTTGGGCACGGACTCGTCTATCCTGCCTATGACAACCTGCTGCGTTGCTCCCACACCTTCAATCTTCTGGACGCCAGAGGAGTCATCAGCGTGACGGAACGTGCCGCTTATATTGCCAGGATCAGGAATCTTGCCAGAGATTGCGCGGCAAAGTATCTCGAAAAGTACGATAAGGAGAACTGACGAGATGAAGACTTTCAACGACATCATGCAGTACCTTAAGCCCTTTGAGGACAAGCTCATTCAGGTCGCCTCCTATTCAGATGTTCTTGGCTCCCAGAAATGCGTGATCATCTTCGAGGCGATCCCTCAGAACTATCTCGAACTGTTCAAACCCCTCAGCCGACATCTTCGTTTAAAGAGGATGCCGCTTCCCCTGGTGATCGACAGGATGTTCATCAAGACCTCTCTCGACAGCTATCCTCTGGAGTTCATCGACATGGGTTCCCTATACCACAATCACTTCTGCAGAGAAGACATCATCTCAAGCATGAGCTATGAACCTAACGATGTCAGACTGCAAATAGAGCGTGAACTCAAGAGCAAAATGCTTCATACGCGTATGGCAGCCCTTCAGAGTTCCGGTCATAAAGCCATAATAACCAGGATATTGAAGCAGTCCATACTCGCTATCATGCCCGCACTGAAGGGTTATTTGTTCCTCACCGGCAGGGGCATTCCGAACGAACTTTCCGAGATCCTCACTGCCATGGAATCCGCTACTATGCTGAAGCTTGGTCTTCTCAATGATCTGATCCAGAAGAAACGTTCCGAGGAGGCAGATGTCTATGCCTATCTTGAGCTTCTGGACAAGCTACAAAACCTCGTGGACGGGATGGGCAATGCTCAGAAGTAGTTATCACTTCGGTGATGATAAATGCCCGATCCTTGCCTGCGCGATACACAACGGACATGATATCAGACCGGAACTGCTACGACTTACGGGTGTTCCTGAGGCCGACCGGCTTAGAGAGGAAGACCCGTACACGGGGACTATCGCCGAACTATTCAGCAACCATATCATCCTCCACAGCAGCAGGTTCGAGACAGACTTGAACCGCTCATCGGCGAAGGCGATCTATCAGAAACCTGAAGACTGCTGGGGTTTACCGGCAAGAACCGGTCCGATTCCCGCCGAACTGCTTGAAGAACTCCAGACTGATTACAATGACTGGTATGTCATTCTACGTTACCAGATCGAACGGTTGCTGCAATTTAACCACAAACTCATCATCCTGGATCTGCACAGCTTCAACCATCGCCGTCAGGGACCAGGAATGCCGCCCGATCCTCAGGCGCAGAACCCTGATATTATCATCGGGAGAAACAACCTCCCGCAGGAACTGTATCCCTGGATCGATCAACTTCGCGCTCTGCTGGACGGCAAAGAATGGAGCGGGATAAATCTGGACTGCCGGTGCGACGTCAAGTTCAGTGGAGGAAATCTTTCCCGCTGGATAAACTACAACTTCTCTGGAAGAGTGGTCTGCCTCGCCATTGAGTTCAAGAAGATCTGGATGGATGAATGGAGCGGAACCGTCTATGAGCCAGGATTCACCGAGTTGAAAGCCATTTTTGGGGAACAGACGATGCTCTGGGTAGAATCCTTACTACAACAATCAAATTCACCACCCAAGTATTGAGATTTAACTATGTTAAAAAGACTGACCACCAAAGACCTGATCATAATCGCTATCCTGGCTGCCATCGGTCTTTCGATCAAGCCCCTAGTCTCACCCATCTCCAAGATGATCTCGACTCCGCTGATGCTTCCCGGAGGTTCTTTCGCCGGTGGATTCTACATGATGTGGCTGGTGCTTTCGCTGGCTCTGACCCGTAAGATCGGCAGCGCAACCCTTTTCGGCGTGATACAGGCTTTGGTCGTGCTGATCCAGGGCTCGTTTGGCAATCATGGCGCATTATCGCTCCTGACCTACACGATCCCGGCAATAGCGGTCGATCTCCTGGGTCTCGTCATTCTCAACAGATCGAGCCTGTTTTTCCACCTGAGTACCTGCGCTCTGGCAAACATGTGCGGCGCACTGATCATGGCAGTCGTGATCTTCCGTCACCCTCTTCCCATGCTGATCGTCACACTCTGTACGTCCCTCGCGTCCGGCATTGTGGGCGGCTATCTTTCCTACCTGATCAACTTCGAACTACTCAGGACTAAGCTGATCGATCCGATCCAAACTCCAAATAAAGCCCAAAGGTAAATATTCATGCGCAAGTTATTGTCAATCATCTCGATCCTTCTTCTGCTCGGTTGCGGGAGCCTCTCCGCCCTGGATATCATCCTCAAGGACGGTATCGTCAAGAACTATCCTAACGAAAGTTTCAGCAAACTCAACCCGACCGAGATCATTACCTATCGTACCCGTGAAGAAGGTGTCCGCAAGGATGTCTGGCAGGGGATCAGATTTGATACCTGGCTAAGAGACAATAATTTGCGGGATTTCTCCACGATCCGTTTCGAATCTGACGACCGCTATCTAGTCTCATTCGATAAAGTCGCCTTCGACACGACCGCCTGCTGGATGGTCTTCCAGAACGACAAAGAGAAGTTCAAACCGGAAAACTACCGCATCATCTTTCCTAATCTGATGCAGAATAATTGGATTCGCAATATCAGCAAAGTTGTACTGGAGGATTTCCTGCCCATCTCCCTGCCCAAGAAATTCCATTCTATGGGCAGCATTCTATCCGATCTCGAACTGGTCAACAACCCAAGTCCGTTTGTTGACATCCAGGGTTACCGTTTTGAGGACATCCTTAAACCGCTGAGAACAGGGAAGAAAGCGGACGTTGTCCTCTTCAGCGACGATGGGTTTAAGCTCCGGCTGAGTTACCCCAAACATCTCAAGGGAGCCGTTCTGGAACTGACCGAAGCGGGAAATCTCAATCTAAAAAGCCCGCAGATCCCCGGTGGGATGTGGGTAAAAAACATCGTTTACATCCAGATAAACAAGTCTGCCCTGATCAAGGAATCATCTGCGAATAAGCTGATCGACCTGAATAAGCAGTTCAACTGGAACCTCGGACCCAAAGCCAGAGTCTGGGTGAAGATCCAACGAGGCACTTACAGCATGTCATTTGCTGATTTCCTTGCCAATCCGGACAATATTGTCATAAGTAAAGAATTCAAGCTCCTGCGTAAATAGGCGTTTTCTTGCTCCGGCTCAAAGACCTCAGCGTCACCTACCCATCCCAGAACAATCCGATCCTGGATGGTTTCGAAGCTGAGATTTCCCCCGGGGAACGGATCGCCTTGGTTTCTCCAAACGGCAAGGGAAAGACCACGCTGCTGAACCTGATCAGCGGAGTGATACCGGTTCACATCTCCGCAAGCACTTCCGGTTCAGTGAGTTTAAACAACACCGATATCACTTCCCTGCCTCTCAACGAACGTCTCATCCACCTCAGCTACCAGATGGCTGATCCCGATACTCAGTTCTTTTTCCCCTTCGCGGTGCATGAACTCAGCTTCGCGCCGGAGAATCTGGGCAGGCAACCTGAAGAGATCAACCACCGAATTATAGAAGCTGCAGAACTTTTCGGTATAACCTCATTTCTAAAACAGGACGCTTCGACACTCTCCACAGGCCAGAAAAAGCTCCTGCTTTGGGCGATCTGCGAGGTGATCGACGCACCGCTTGTACTTCTGGATGAGCCCTGTTCCGGGATCTCTCCCGCCGGGATAGATCTGCTGATCAAATGGCTGAACAGGCTATCCCGTCAAGGCAAGATCGTGATCCTGGCAGAGCACGACCGGCGTCTGATCGAATCCTGCACCAGAATCATTGAGCTGTGAGTTGGAAACATGACATTGCAGCCGAATATCCTGAATTCTACCGCCTCCGATAAAGGCTGGATCATAGATTCCTTACGCTTCGGCTATCCAGGGAAGACCCAGCTCTTCAATGGTTTATCGCTGGATCTGGATTACCATGATCTGACTCTGATCCGCGGGGAGAATGGCTGTGGCAAGAGCACGCTGCTGAAGCTGATGACGGGTGAACTGAAACCAAATTCCGGAACGATCGCATTACTGGAGAAGAGACCCGATTCAGCTGATTTCAGTTCAAGACTCTTTTATTTCCCGCAGAATCCCGCTGACGGAGTTATCGGTATCACCGGCAGAGATGATTTGAAGTTATGGAAACTTGCCTTGAACTCGCCGGAACGCCTGGCTCAGATCGATCAGATCATCAACGATCCGCTCTACGAACATATTATCGATCAACCCTTTACCAAGTTATCAACAGGACAGCTTCGCGCTATGGCTATGTCGATCCTGCCCTGCCTGATCGATCGCTATTGGATCCTCGATGAACCCTTTGCCGGGTTGGACAGCCTCGGAGAGCAAAGGCTGCTGGAACTGCTCAGTCTCAAGCAGTTATCCGGTTTCCCGGGGGCGGTCATCGTCTCGCACAACAGTGACCCTGGGGATGATCTTCACGTCCGGGATATTGATCTGGGGATGATCTAAGATGCATCCGCTAAGCTGGGTCTTCATCACCCTGTGGATCACCTCCCTGGCAGTGCTGATACGTTCACCCCTGCTACTCGCACTGCTCTTTGCCCTCGCGACTGGGATGATTTTCCTGAGCAGAGGGAAAGCCGGCTGGCGTATCCTCCTGGGACTAAAGCGGTTGCTCCCGCTGTTCCTGACTCTGATCATCATTCAGAGCCTGTTTCGACCGGGAAAAGAATTGATCTTTAGCCTGGGATTCATCCACGTCTCCAAAGCCGGCTTTGAGCTTGGACTCCTCGTCTCCCTGAGATTGATGATCTTGCTCATCTCGGCGTCCATTCTTGGCAGGCTTGGGTATCAGGATTTCCGTAACGCATTTTTGTATCTGCCTGAAGAAATAAGCTTTATGATCTCCTACGTAGTGCATCTGATCCCCGGGATCAGAAAAGAGTATCTGCACTACCTGGAAGTTCTGCGCTGGCGGGGAATCATCCTAAAGGAACAACCCATCAGGCGCCGACTTCATCTCTATAAAACGATCAGCATAAGCGTACTTGCCGGCTTGCTCTCCGGCAGCACCATGCAGGCGGTATCGCTTGAACTACGTGGTTTTCGCCGTCCTGGGATCAAGACTTTTCTTTATCGACAGAAAACTCATCTGCGGGATCATCTTCTCTGGGCAGTGCTCCTCGTCCTCCTCGTCCTGCTTATCTTCTCACCCTACATATAGATAAGCTTATTCACACTGCATCATCAATCCCGAATTATAATGCGATCTTCCCCATATCATTCCGGTATCATTTCCTGTCATGACAGGACATGATACCGGAATGATGCCCATCTGTTTGCGGGATGCCTGACAGGCAAGGTATAGGGCTGGATCGGTGTGTCTCTCCCCTTGGAAAAAACAAAAAAGTCCTTGACCAATAAACGAATATCTTAATGTAGTGTTGTAACAGAATATTGGAGTATTTATGAAGATACATTTTCGTGATGTTCAGACCGGAAGCGTCGAAGCCAGAGCAATTATTGAGCTGGCGGAAGGCGTTTTTTTGAACGAAGTTACCCTTCTTAATATCGAAGGCGAGCTGGTCGTCGAATTCCCCCGCAAAAGTTTTCAGGGGAAGACCAAGAAGACGATCTATATCGACATTATCACCTTTGAAGACGCGGATAAACGCCTGCTCTGGGAAATTGAGATCAGGGAAGCTTACCGGGAATGGCGCAAAGCCAACAAGAAAGTACTGGTTTATGATAAAAATAAAATAGATGGAGGATCACAATGATCACCGATTTGAATGATGTCCTTTCGACCAATATCAAAGGGATGAAGCGTTCCGCTATTCGTGAGCTGCTGAAGTACCTCGGACAGCCTGGGTTGATCTCGTTTTCGGGAGGATTCCCCTCTCCTTTGACCTTCCCGGTCGAGGAGCTGAAATCGATCATGATGGATGTCATGAACAACGAAGCCGCCTTCGCGCTCCAGTATGGCGCGACCGAAGGTGACACGCTGCTCAGAACCTTGTTCGTGGAGCGTTATCGTCGTGAAGGCTTGGATGTCTCGCTCGAAAATATCATCATAACCACTGCTTCTCAGCAGGCTTTGGATCTCATCGCCAAGATGTTCATCAACCGTGGAGACTATATCATGGCAGGCTTGCCTTCCTATCTTGGTGGCTTGAGCGCCTTCAATTCCTACGGTGCTGAAATGATCGGCATACCTATGGACGAAGAGGGTGAAGATCCTCAGTTCATGGAGACCAAGCTCAAAGAACTTGCCGCTATGGGCAAGAAACCCAAATTCATCTATCTCATTCCGGATTTCCAGAATCCCGCCGGTGTCACTATGACGGAAAGACGCCGCGTCGAGATCCTCGCTCTGGCGCATAAATACGACGTGCTGATCATCGAAGACAGCCCCTATCGTGAGCTGCGTTATGAAGGCGCTCCGCAGAAGACCATGTATGAACTGGATGGAACCGGACACGTCGTACTCCTTGGCACGTTCTCAAAGATATTCTGCCCCGGCTTCCGTATCGGCTGGGTCCTCGGTCACCCCGATGTCCTGGACAAGATCGTGGTCGGCAAACAAGCGACTGATCTCTGCACCCCTCCCTTCACTCAGCGCATCGCGGCACGCTATATGGAAAGAGGCTTCCTCGATCCTAAGATCGCCGAGATCACCAAGATGTATCAATCCAAGCAACAGGGTATGCTCGCTTCTCTGAAAGAATTCATGCCTGAAGAATTCAGCTGGACACATCCTGAAGGCGGGCTCTTCCTCATGGCAACCGGGCCTAAGGGACTGGACACCAATGCTATCCTTCTCGATTGCATCAAAGAAGCCAATGTCGCCTACGTCGCCGGCACCTCCTTCTTCTGCGACGGAACCGGTCACAATACGATGAGACTGAATTTCTCCTACGAAACAGAGGAGAACAATCATGAAGGTGCCCGTCGTTTGGGTAGCTTCCTGAAGAAGGCGATAACCAGGCTCTAAGCTATATAAAACAACAAGATATATAAAAATATGAGTGGAGGAATGATGTCCAAGAAAGTCGAAAAAGACAAAGTGGGCATGATCATTCGCGAGGAAGACTCTCCGGAGAAGATGGAGGTGGAGATCACCGAAGTCAAAGCCCCCGGGGATGACGACTCGCCTGTTCTGATCTATTACAACTGGTGCAAGAAGTGCGGAATCTGCGTTGCTTTTTGTCCCACGGGATGTCTTGCCAGCAAGGCAGATGGCTCGCCGTATGTGGCAGCCCCGGAAAAGTGTATTCATTGTGAAACCTGTGACAGACTGTGTCCGGATTTCGCCATAACCGGCGCGAAGGACAGATAGGGGAGTAAACATGCCAAAGAAAGAAACAGCAAAACCGATCAAGGAAACCAAGCCGAAGACCACCGTCAAAGAGTCCGCCTCCAAGCGCGAAGTTGTCCTCATGCAGGGCAACGAAGCCGTGGCACGCGGTGCGCTCGATGCAGGCGTGAACTTCTTTGCGGGCTACCCTATCACACCCAGTACCGAAGTTGCCGAGATCCTCGCAGCGGAACTCCCCAAGCGTGGTGGTGTCTTCGTTCAGATGGAAGACGAAATTGCCTCCATCTGTGCCATAACCGGTGCGTCTCTTGCGGGAGCGAAAGCTCTGACCGCCACGAGCGGTCCCGGATTCTCACTCATGCAGGAAGGCATTGGCTTTGCCAAGATCACCGAAACTCCCTGCGTCGTCGTCAATGTTCAGAGGAGCGGTCCCAGCACGGGAATGCCAACTTCCCCCGCACAGGCTGACATCATGCAGTCCCGCTGGGGCTCGCATGGCGACTCTCCTGCCATCGTGCTCTATCCCGATTCCGTCAAAGAAAGCTATGAGCTGACCATCCGCGCGGTCAATCTTTCAGAGAAATACCGCACCTGCGTCATTCTGCTTCTGGACGAGGTTCTGGGTCATATGCGCGAAGCTGTGTCCCTGCCGGATATTCAGAACGTCCGCGTTATAAGCCGGATCAAGCCGACCGTTCCACCCCAGTGGTACAAACATTATGACGAGAATCAGAAGTATCTGTCCCCGCTGGCGAGTTACGGTGAAGGCTATCGTTTCCACGTGACGGGACTCACACACGATTCCCATGGCTTCCCGACCAATAAAGCCGGTGAAGCTGCCGATATGATGGACAGACTTCGCAAGAAGATAACTCACAATATCCGTGATCTTGTCCAGATCGAAGGCTATCAGATGGAAGACGCCAAGATCGCCATCTTTGCCGCGGGAGTCACTGCCCGTGCCGCCAAGAGCGCCGTTGTGCTCGCTCGCGCGGAAGGCATCAAGGTCGGTCTCCTGCGTCCCTTGACTATCTGGCCCTTCCCCGATGACGCGGTTCGCAAGATGTTGAGAAACGTCGAAACCGTCATTGTGCCGGAACTCAATCAGGGTCAGCTTATCCGTGAGATCGAACGTCTCGTCAAAGATAAGAGTGACAGCGCTCTGATGCGTATTGGCAGAGTGGACGGAGGATTGATCACTCCGCATGACATCCTCAGAAAGATCAAGGAGGTGAGCTGATCATGGCTAGTATTCCTCAGAAAATAATCCATGACTACCTGCGTCATGATAAAAAGTTCCCCCATGTCTGGTGTGCCGGATGCTCGAACGGTATCGTCCTGGGCGGCATCATCCGTGCCATTGCCGATCTGAAGCTTGATCGTGATGACGTCATGATGGTCTCCGGAATCGGCTGTTCCTCACGTATGCCGGTCTATGTTGACTTCAATACCCTGCACACATTGCACGGCCGCGCGATCGCCTATGCCACAGGCGTCAAACTCCAAAAACCACGCCTCAAGGTCATAGTCGTCACCGGAGATGGAGACTGCACCGCTATCGGTGGAAACCATCTGATCCACGCAGCCCGTCGTAACATCGATCTCACAGTGGTCCTGATCAACAATAACATCTACGGGATGACTGGCGGACAATGCTCCCCCACGACTCCTCATGAAGCCATTGCCACGACTGCTCCTTATGGCAACATCGAGCCTGATTTCAACATCTGTGATCTGGCTATGGGTGCAGGAGCAAGCTTCGTTGCTCGTACCACTGCGTTCCATGCTATCGAGATGCAGAACACCATCAAGGAAGGCTTGAATCATGAAGGCTTCTCCCTCATTGAAGTCATCAGCGCCTGCCCTGTCATCTTTGGCAGATTGAACAAGAAAGGCGGTGCTCCGGATATGATGAGAGCCATGCGTGATAATTCCATCCCCTTGTCGGCTGTGGATAAACTCCCGCCTGAAAAGGTCGAAGGGAAGATCATTCGTGGTATCCTTCGCAAGGCTGACAAACCGGAGTTCTGCGCCGAGTATGCCAAACTTGTCGAACGTGTCCAGGCAAAGGGAGGCAAGTAATGTCCAAGCAATATGAAATTCGCCTCTCTGGAAGCGGTGGACAGGGCTTGATCCTTGCAGGGATCATTCTCGCGAGAGCAGCGGTGATCGAAAAGCGCCGCACGACTCAGACTCAGAGCTACGGTCCTGAATCACGTGGTGGTTATTCCCGCGCGGATGTCATCATCAGCGATTCTGAGATCTATTTCCCGGAAGCGACGTCTTTTGACTGTCTGCTTGCGCTGACTCAGGAAGCCTGTGACGTCTATCTGTATGACCTGAAGGAGAAGGGTGTGCTGATCGTGGATACGACCTTCGTGAAGAATCTCTCCATGTCGGCTGAGAACACCTATGAAGTCCCCTTCACGGAGATCGCGCAGGAGAAACTGGGAAGCCCTATCACCACCAATATCATGTCCCTAGCTTTCATGGTGAAGATCACCGGCGTCGTCAAGGAAGAATCACTCAAAAAAGCTATTGAGCAATCCGTGAAACCCGCGTTCTTCGCTCTCAATCTGAAAGCGATGGAGCTGGGATTCGAGCTTGCCCTAAAGCATAAAAGCAAGTAATTGAACAATATAGGCGGGATGTTCTACTGAGAGCATTCCGCCTTTTGATCTATACTCCAAGAGGAAGATAATGATTAAGAAGATCAGTCATATTGGCATCGCGGTCAAAGATCTGGAAGCCGGGATAGCCTTTTACGAGAAACTGGGATTGACCCTTGAAGCGATCGAGGAAGTACCTTCCCAAAAGGTGCGCGTTGCTTTCTTTCCCTGTGGCGACACACGTATCGAACTCCTGGCTCCAACTACGGAAGACAGCCCTGTTGCTCAATTCATCGAGAAGAAAGGTGAAGGTATCCAGCATCTTGCCCTAGCGGTGGATGATCTGCCTGAATCGCTGGCGACCATGGAAGAGAACGGTATCCGCTTGATAGACAAGGAACCACGTCCCGGCGCTCATGGCGCGGATATAGCGTTTCTGCATCCCAAATCCAGCCTGGGAGTTCTCCTCGAACTCTGTAAAGAGAAGCACTGAGTGAATATGCATAAACGTTTTATCTTGCTGTCCCTGATGCTGTTGCTTGGTCTTGGGCTCTTCGCTCAGACAGGGCTTTACTTTCTCTCCTATGACGATACGATCACCGAAGCTGATTCCATCCTCACCGATCAGGGCTTTCAGGTCGCTAACGACAACACCGGCAATCTGATCCGTTACTACCCCATGAACAATCCTAAGATCAAGGTCGTGAGTCTGATCATGAATCCTGATTTCAAAACCGTTGCCGGATGGCAGGTGGTCTATAATGCGGATAATTCAGAAGCAGACGACAACTATGTCTTTCAGCAGCTCACCAAGATGCACAATGATTGGTTCAAGAACTATGAGGAAACAGGGCAGATCGTCTGGTTCCTGACAGACACACGAACCGTCCATCTCGTCTATCTGGATGATGGCTCGCTGACTGTGCTTTACTACGACTCGAAGTTCGACAAGCTCTTCGACATTAAATAGGGTAAATTCTCCCTTTTATCAATCAGAATACCCAAGGAATTATCACCGAACTATAGGCATATCATCGCCGTATTTCGTACGGATATCATACGGGGGGCGTACGGGAGGCATACGGTCAGCGTACCCACAGACATGAGGAGCGGATGAAAACGGAAGGATTATCTAAATAGAGCTTTAGCTGGCTATAGAACTGGTTCTATCGGACGCAAAGGGATCAGAGAATCAACCTGGTCTGACGGTCTTCATCAGCTCAGCGATCTTAGCTCTTTGGGCGGCAAAGACTTTCATCTGAGACGGATCGAGTTTATCTGCGCCGACCATATTGAGCTGAGCCGGATTCACCCATCTGTTACCACTCTTTAAGCCAAAGTGCAGATGCGCGCCGGTCGATCTTCCTGTGCTCCCGACCCTGCCGATGACCTGCCCGCGCCGAACCTTCTGTCCCGCGTGAACGCTCATGGTGCTCAGGTGAGCATAGTGCGACTGCATGCCGCTAGCGTGTCGAATAAGGATATTGTTGCCCCATCCGCCAGCGTATCTGGCTTCCGAGACCGTACCGTTCGCGACGGCAAAGACAGGGGTTCCATAGTGCGCACGGTAGTCATACCCCTCATGAAATGCGTAACCACCATGAAAAGGATCGGCTCGACCGCCGAAGTTAGATACTACGTGAATGCTCGCCAGAGGATATCCTGTTCCGCTGATGTTACTGCTCTTCCCCTCATCATTGTAGAGCCCGTTCAGGACTGACTTCGGGTCTTCATCTTCATAGCGGAACAGCTCCTTGGAACCTGCTCGTTCGCCGCTGTAGCTGACGTAGAGGACTTTAGTGCCGGGAAGGACTTTATTCTCGAAAACACGCTCGGAAATGAACACGCGGAACTTATCACCGTTGCGCGCGTCACGATTGAAGTTGATCTCATACTCAAGACCGTTATTGACCTGCTGCTTCGCAGCGCTATCCAAGCCGGCGGCGAGTAGAGAGGCGTCCAGAGTCCCTTTCACGGTACCGTCCAGGATACGTTTGCGTTCGGTGACCGGCAGGGATTCCATCTTGTATTGCAGAGAATCGCCAATGACGGTGAAGTGATGCCGGACTGTAGGCTCTTGAATATAGTCAAACTTGAGGATGTTCTTCCCGCTCTTGTCCAATTGCAGTTTTAGCGTGTCACCGGGTTGGACGGAGGTGACGTCGATGTACTCGCCAAAGCGATAAGCGATGATCGCCACGTGCTGCGAATCCAGCTTGTGCTTTTCCAGCACGGAATAGAGGCTTCCGCCATCGGGTATCGTATCCGATGTCCAGCCCTGTTCCTGCGCTTTCGCGGCATGAACCTTTACCTGAACGTTGGTCTTGCTCCGCGGAATCAGACTTAGCCCGGAAAAAATGAGCAGGACTAGTACTGTGAATCCGGCGAGAGCCTTGTTTCCAAGGGTCAACTACCCGACTCCTTGGTATGCGGAAGGGGATGGTAGTGGATCATGACCTTGCTGAGTTCGTTCGGATAACGTTCAAAAAGCTTGCGTTCGACGTTCTCGGAGATGATGTGTCCCGCGTCCACAGTAATGTCCCCCTTGACGCAGATGGTCATGTGCACCATGAAATAGGGGCCAAAACGATGGATGCCTAGGTCTTCGATCATCGCCACGCCTTCGGTGCTAAGCGCGATACTGCGCAGATCGTTCTTGAATTCTTCGTCAGGAAAGCTGTCCATGAGTTCTCCGGAACTTTCCAGAATGATGCCAATACCCGTCTTGATGATATAGATGGCAACGATCGCACCCGCGGCAGGATCCATCCAGAACCAGCCCAGCTTCCCGAGAACGATACCAACGACCACGGCAACCGATGCCATGATATCATTCAAATGATCGTTGGCGAGCGCTTTGAGAGTTGGATTGCCCGTCTTGTGAGTGCTATTTCTGGTAAAGTAATAGAGGAAGATCTTGAGGATAAAGGTTCCCGCGGCTATATACAAAGCCAGATAAGAAGCTCCTTGTCCTGTCTGATGCCCGCTGAGGATATCATAGACCTTGTTGACCGATTCCCAGAATATTGCGATACCTGTGGTGAGAATGAAGGCACCTACGACGATGGCGGAAATGCTCTCCAGTTGGCGGTGTCCATAGGGATGTTCGCTGTCAGCCGGCTTCCTCGCCTGATGCATAAAGATCTTTACGGCAATGTAATAGACCATATCTGAGGTAGAGTTGACCCCATCAGCAAGCAGCGCCGGAGAATGCCCCAGGATACCTACTGTGGTCTTCGCAACCGATAAAAGTATGTTGCAGACCAACCCCAGATTTACTGTCAGGGAGGTTAAGCTGTCCCTATCTCTCAATCAAACTCCATCACATCGACAAAATCCCATTCAGGGAAGGTAGCACGCAGAGTACTTCTAAACTCCACCGAGTCTTTGATCTCATTCCCGGGTGCCCAGGAATTGATGGAGATGCCCTTGATCTCAAGTGGGAAGAGTGTTTCGATACCGATTGCCTCTCTCAGTTTTTTCAGGTTGTAAAGGCTAAGCTTTAGGCTTTCAGGATGCCGGACCACGATGCTTTCTCCTATAACCTCGGCGAGACTGAGGAGGCTGTCAAGATTGGTATCGGTGATCGCTCCCGGGATATAGATCTTCTCGAGATTCTCGATGTTCCGGGCAAGTTCCCCGATCTCTTGTTCCTTACCGAATAGAGATTCGATCCTGGTGTTTCTCCAGCGGTCTTTACGCATCAGCTTGACCATCCCGTCATCCTGTAATTGCCGGCGACATATCGTTCCCAGATCGGCGACAGGGATGCGGGTCAGCTCAAATATGCGGTGCAATTCATTCACTATCTCGTCCATGGTGCCGAAAGCTGCACCGACAGCCAGTATGACACTGTCCACTGCGTTGGATTGAGCGATGGACTTGCGGTCAAAGGAACCGTCGATCAATAGGGTTTTAACCCCGTAACGAACCAGCATTTCAGCGCACCTGGTCTGGTCTTTGACACTGCTTGGTCCCGTGATCGTGGTCTCGATATCTTCCATAGCACGCGCGATCCAGAGCTTGCGTTTCCCTCCAAAGGGGAGCTTCCCCAGCATGGCAATGCTGCTCTTGAGTCCGTTTACCGTGGCAGTGTCACAAATAAAGACAGTTCCACAAGGGAGCTTTAGCTTGGGCTTCCTGTGATTATATACCGCGTCCGTATCTTCGCCATCGATACCTGTGCTCATCACTCCCCAGCGATGAGCAGGATAACTTGCGATTATGCTGTTCAATAATGTTGTTTTCCCAGCGTTCTTGCATATACCTACAATGGCAACTGCCCTCGATCCAGTGATCCAGTCACCAAAAATGGTCATGTTTAGCTCCTGCGTCTTTCGTTTCTTTTTGTCTCAGCCGGTCCTATTGATACTTTCTTCCCGCGCAGAAGAGTCATGATTCCTTCACTGCTTCTGCGTTCTTCGGGACAAAGCGCTGTGTAGTTGTTATCGTCGATGGGCACGAATCCCGGCTCAGTGTAAGCCGTGATGAATCCTTCGTAATTACGGAGGATAGTGCGTCCTGGCATCTGCGAGATCAGATAATTTGGCATTACAGGGATCTTACCACCGCCACCGGGAGCGTCCACGACAAAGGTTGGAACGCACAGTCCAGAGGTGTGACCGCGCAGCGACTCCATGATCTCGATTCCCTTGGAGATCGGAGTACGGAAATGCGCGATACCTTCAGAGAGGTCGCATTGGTAGATATAATATGGGCGAACCCGGTTCTTCACCAGAGTATGCACCAGTTGTTTCATCACATCGATGTTATCGTTTATCCCCTTGAGCAGGACCGATTGGTTTCCCAGGACCACACCGGCTTCGCTGAGCTTCGCCAACGCGGCGGAAGCTTCCGCGGTCATTTCCTGCGGGTGATTGAAGTGAGTATTGAGCCACACGAACTTATACTTTTTCAGCACTGCAATGAGGCTATCCGTGATCCGCTGCGGAAGCACGACCGGAAGCCTGCTGCCGATGCGCACGATGTCCACATGCTCGATGCGGGAAAGCTTATCCAGAACCTCGTCCAGACGCTCATCACCCAAGGTAAGCGGATCGCCGCCCGAAAGGATGACATCCCTGATCTCTTTGTGCTCCCGGATATAATCCAGCGCTTTCTCGACGTTCTCCGCCGGCATTGGCGCGTCATTTTCCCCGGCTTTGCGTCTGCGTGTGCAGTGCCGGCAATACATACCGCATTGATCCGTGAGAAGGAGCAACACTCTGTCCGGATAACGATGCGTCATTCCCGGTACGGGAGAATCGGCATCCTCGTGCAGGGGATCAGCCATATCGCTGGGATTGACCGCGCATTCTGCAACGCGAGGGATCGCCTGCATCCTGACAGGGTCATTAGGATTGCTCTGATCTATCAGAGAAAGGTAGTATGGTGTGATCGCCATTCTGAAAGAGAAGGCGTTATCAGCAAAGACAGCTTCTTCCTCTTGGGTGAGTTCTATGTATTTTCGCAGCTGCTCAGGGGTCGTTATCCTGTTACGCAGTTGCCAGAGCCAGTCATTCCACTGCTCCGGGCTTGCCGTTGTTTTGATGTTCTGCATGATCCGATACCTCCGTATCAGTTGTCCATATACCTTTCCTGGAAGAGCTTCATCAGGACAGGATTGCGGCGCAGGAGATCGAGAGAGATCATGGCATGGTTATGAGCATAGCCATTCCCGAGGATCATATCGACATCTGCACCAATGCCTTCCGCGCCAAGCGCAGCCTTGGTAAAGGACGTTGCCATCGAGAAGAAATAGACGATTCCGCGGTCTTTGCACGCCATGATGGAAGGAAGTTCCGTGTCTTCGACGTTCACGACGTTGATGACGACATCCGCCATCTTGCCGTTCGTAAGCTTGTGAACTTCCCGCTCGATCGTGAGCGCGTCCGTGGCATCAGAAAGGATGACGTCATGGCAACCGGTTTCCAGGCATGTCTGAACGTATGATTCCTTGCGGACGACACCGATGACCCTGCCGGAAATGCCGACTCTTTCACGTGCGACGGCATTGCAGAGAATTCCGGATTTACCATTGGCGCCGATGATCACGACGGTGTCACCGGGACGGCAAAGTCTTTCTGCCTGGGCAGGAGCGCCTGCTACATCGAGTACGGAGAGGGCAAGATTGATGTCCATATCATCCGGAAGTTTGGCATAGATCCCGCTGCTGAAGAGAATAGCCTGACCTTCGATCTCGACCTGGTCTTTATCCAAAAGGACTTTCTTGATCTTGTTTATCTTGAGTGGCGTGAGTGACAATGAGACGAGGCTGGCAACCATGTCACCGACCTTGATCTGGTCTTTCATTTCAAACTTGGGTCCGATCGCGCTGACTTTGCCGATCAGCATGCCACCGCTGCCGGTATCTTCATTTTTGTGCTTTCCGGTGCGGTCAGTAAGCTCTACGGCGTGCTCCGCGAAAGCTTTGTCCAGGTCCTGATGACCCTGGGCGATCAGCTTGTTCTTGATCTGGTGAAATGAAGCAGAATCCACGTTCAAACGGACTACATCGAGCAGCAACTCGTTGTCCCATATCTCTGTCATATCATTATTTAAAACCTTGGCAGGCTGTGGCAGCACACCCTTTGGTTCGATCACGCGATGCGTTCCGTAACGGCATCCACCTGTCTTCATTTGTTCCTCCACATTGTGTGTATTTATTTAAGTTGTTTATTGAGATTTCATGAGTCTTTCCAAGTTTTTCTTATCAGCTACTTTGTCAAGGATGATTTATATCTCTGCCAAACCTTGATGCAAATGCCTATCAAAGCAGTATCAACCCGATATCATCCCGGTATCATTTCCTGTCCTGACAGGACATGATACCGGGATGATGAGCGGAAGCTGCGGGATTGGAATAGGTTGGATGATATAGTGAAGTCTTTCAGGCGTGGGTAGGGGGGTAATCTACGCTTGGAGTTCATTTCGCCGTAATCAGACTACAGCTGACCTCCCATCCTGAAGGGCGGAATGGACTTCAAGCGGCGGGTGCAAACCGCACAACTAACTTACCTTGACCCTTATCCCCTTGGCGATACGTCTGTCGAGGACGTAGCGGCTGTCACTCACAGCCACGATCAGGTTAGGCTCGGAACTTTCATTGCGGTAAACCTCCAGTCTGGCGCCGAAATAGAGCCCTCGCTCGATCGTTTTAGTATCGTGATTGCATTGGATCGTGGCAACGGTTCCTGAGGGCAACTCAGCTAGTGGCAGACAGTCTCCGGCACAGAGTTTGCAGGAGGTGTTACGCTTGATGAAGTGTCTTCCGAATTGTCTGAGGCGCTGTCGGTTATGTTCAAACATGGTGGGTTTCCTTTTTACCGAAGAGACGGATCGCGGCGTAGAATGAACCTGCAAGGATCACGCAGAGTGAGATCCAGAGCGGTGATTCGAGGGTAAAATGGCTGATCTGGTAGATAAGGGTGGCGATGATCCAAGCTAGCAGAGTCAGATAGAAGAAGGTGAAGGCAGTCCATTTCGGTCCGTGTTCCCGCCAGAGCATCGTCAGAGCCGCCGCGCAGGGTGAATAGAGCATCACGAAAAAGAGAAACGCCAGGATCGCGCTCAGGCTGTGGAAATGCTTGACTATGACTGCTCTCAGGTCCTTGCCCTGATTCTCCGCGCCATAGAGGCTCTGCATACTTCCGACGATCGCTTCCTTGGCGAAAAGACCGGAGATCAGCGCCACAGAGGCATGCCAGTTGTCTTTATCGATGCCCATCGGATAGAGCAGCGGAGTTATCATTTTGCCGCCGATCTGGAGCACTGTTTCCTTCTCCGGTTTGCCATCCTTGCTGGCAAAAGGGCTGGGAAGATAGATCAACTGGAGGATGTTTATGCAGATGATGACCAGCAGGATGGTCTTCCCGGCACGGAGAATAAAGTCCTTGAGCCGATGCCAGGTGTGCAGGAAGATGCCGTTGAATGTGGGAACGTGATAGGGAGGCAGCTCCATCACGAAGTTGCCGGGTTCGCTGCGGAAGATGGTCTTTTTGAGGAGAAGACCGCTGATCAGAGCCATCACCACGCCGGAGAAATACAAGCCAAAGATGAGCAGATCGGCGTGTTTATCGAAGAACATCATGCCCAGGAAGGTATAGACTGGGAGCTTTGCCCCACAGGACATGAAAGGGGTCAGGAGCGAAGCGAAGATCCGATCCCGCTTGCTCTCCAGAGTACGGGTCGCCATGATCGCCGGAACGGTGCAGCCAAAGCCGACCAGCAGCGGAATGAAGGCTTTCCCCGGGAGTCCGATCCTGCGCATGAACTTATCCGATATAAATGCTGCACGTGCCATGTAACCGCTGTCTTCAAGGATCGAAAGGCAGGCGTAGATGAAGAATATCGGCGGAATGAATGTCCCGATCGTGGTGATCCCGCCTCCGATGCCCTGGCTCAGGATGTAGTGAAGCCAGTCAGGAGTTCCCAGGCTGCTCAGGATAATACCGGATCTCTCTACCAACAGCCAGGATAAGACAGAATCGATCAGGCCCACGAGAGGCTGACTAAACCGCACTGCCACAAGAAAGACCAGATACATAACAAAGAAAAATATCGGCATACCCCAGATCCCGGAAAGCACGACCTGGTCGATACGGTCAGAAAACGTGTAAGGATTCTTCCGCTTTCGCTTGACCACGTCCTTGATCAAGCCACGGATGAAGCCAAACCTGTCGTCCGCCATTACAGCCGTGACGGGTTGTCCACGGTGCTTGCTGATCGCTTTTTGCTGTTGCAGAACCAGTTCTCTGGTCGCTTCGTCCGGCTTGAGATCGAGGATCTTGTCTTCCTCCAGGAGTTTGATCGCTGTCCAGCGGCGTGAGAACTGGATCTCCGGAATGGCTATGGTCAACGCAGACTGAACCTTGCCGATGGCGGTCTCCACGACTTCATCGTAATGAACATCAATGTAGTTCGGCGTTTGATGCAGATTCCGCTCGACGGCTTCCATCAGATCATCAACGCCTTTGCGGGTTGATAACTCCAAGGGGAAGACCTCACAGCCGACGTGACTGGAAAGATGACGGTAATCGATCCCTACTTCGTTGCGTTCCGCGATATCCACCATGGAAAGCACGATGAGCATGGGAACGTTCAATTCGAGAAGCTGCACGCTGAGATAGAGATTTCGTTCAAGATTGGATGCATCCACGATATTCACGATCAGATCGGGCTTCTCACGGAGGATGTATTCACGGGCAACCTGTTCATCCGGAGTGCCTCCAGAGAGTGAATAGATACCCGGAAGATCGATGACTTCGACCTTTTGCGACCTATAGGTGTAATAACCGGACATATATTCGACTGTGACTCCGGGCCAGTTGCCCACGGTTTGATGAGCGCCGGTCAGAGCATTGAAGAGAGTTGTCTTGCCGACGTTGGGGTTTCCGGCAAGTGCGATCTTGTGCAGACTACTCATTGATTCTCATTCTCAAGAGACTGACACTTCCAGCAGATGCCGTGGAAATTGAGTTTCGGTTCCGTCAGCTGGAAGCTAAGCTTGGATGAGACCTTGCTAATGGCGGGAAGAAGGTCTTTGACGTCCGTCTCGGTCACGCTGTGACAGCGATCACAGATCCAATGGACGTGACGGGGATGCCCATAAATATGTTCATATGTATCGCGGAAAGCGTTACGACCTGAGCGCTGGATCAAGCCTGCCTCGATCAGCAGAGGAAGAGTTCTGTAAACCGTGGCGAGCGAAATGTCGTTGCTGACCAGTTTGATCCGATCATAGAGCTGTTCCGCGTCAAAATGCTCATGAACCTCAAAGGCGGCATCGAGGATCAATTGCCTCGGTTCGGTCAGCTTGAGCCCCTTCCCGAGCAGGAACTCTCTGAACTTATTAGCATGGTCTTGCATGATCACTTCCTTAATGATGAGAATGATTCTCATTTATTAAGAAGAGCGATCCTGTCAAGGACAAAGTTGATCTATCTATTTAATGGACTTAGTGCATCAGTATTACTCTCTGCGAGATGTTCCCTGCTTGGGACTCTGCCCGGATGAGATAGATCCCGTTAGCGCAAGGCTTACCCTCTGAATCATGACCGTTCCAGGAACCGGACAGCTTTCCGGGCTCATATCCCTCTGCATCGATCTCTCTGATCTTTCTGCCGCGCAAATCATAGACTTCCAGCTTCAGCGGATATTTATCCTGGGATGATAACTCGATCTGAACAACATCACGGAAGGGATTGGGATATGTGGTTACCTGCAAGCCTGAGACAGTCGGAAGCTGCTCATCCTCGTTAGGAGTGATTGCGTTGAACTTGGCTATGACAATGTTATCAATTCCCGACGGACAGCTGAAGGAATACTCCCCGAAATCAGCATACTCAGAGAAGGATGTCACGACCAGCAGACCGCCATTCCCATCCAAACAGATCGAACCGCTGGTGATGGGATCTTTGACATGATATTGGTAAACATCCGTCCAAGTGCCGTCCCCGGATAACAAAGCCACATACTTGTTGCCAATGTTCATCCCGGTATCGCCTAACGGAGTCGTCAGGCTAATATCACCCCAGTAGGATGGACCGGTGAATATGCCTAAAGCATAGAGGTTTTCACCGTCTGATGTGGCATCCGCGGGCATCATCATATAGTAAGTGGGATGCGATGAACCGCATGGACTTACGCTGAGAACATTCCCGTCAGGATCGTGCTTGATATACAGGTAGAGCGAGCGTCCTACGGGAATGTAGGTCGTACCGGCTACCGTCAGAGAATCATCGACCGTACAGCGCATATAGCAATTCCCCTCCACGTCGGTCTTCACATCTCCGCAATATTCGTATCCCGGAGAGCTATACGCCTTTGCCCAGAGCCAGTTCCCGTCAGTGTCGAGCTTGGCGAACCAGACATCATTGTTGTTGGCGCAACCGGGGAATATCCAGCTGCCGATCTGGGTCTCAAACTCATAGACTCCTGCCGCGAAGACGTTACCACTTGCGTCAACAGCTATTGAGGCGGCATAGTCCTCGCCCATGCCACCGCCGGATCTGACCCATTGCCATTCTCCGTCTGAGTTGGCTTTGGCAATGAAGTATCCCTGTGACGTCTCGCCGGAGATAGAAATATCACCAAAGTTGGTTTGATTGCTGAAATGACCGCAGACGTAGAGGTTATCATCGGAATCAAGGCATATTTCTGCCGGTCTTTCAAAGCAAGTGCTTCCCACAGCTTCTGCCCACAACCAGTTACCATTGGTATCCAGCTTCGCCACGAACATATCAGCGTCGTTGTAGTTACCGGGAGCATATTTGGGCAGAAAGAAATCGCCAAACGTTATTGATCCCTGGTAGAAACCGGTGATGTAAGTATTCCCGAGCTCGTCAGTGACCAAGGCTTCAGGCACATTGTTGAAGGTTCCAAAGGATCGTGCCACCCAGAGGAACTGACCTTCCGGACTGAGCTTCGCCACAAAGACATCACGATTGGCTCCGCCTGCCACGCTGGTCGTAGCCGTTAGAGTATATGGTCCAAATGTTGCAGTATCAGCGAAGAATCCTGTCACATAGATGTTTCCCCAGATATCGGTATCGATTCCTGTTGGTTCGTTGCAGCCCATACCTCCGCATTCGACTGCCCAGTTACATGCGTTCTGAGCTGCCAACCCAGAAGCAAGCGCAAGCGATAGAACCAAGACAAAATAGATGTTTCTCACTTTTCCTCCCCGGACTGATATCCAGATATGTTTCACAATGAGTCGTTGAGATCATTGGCATTCCGTTCTGAGTCCTTGATGATGACGTAAACACCAATCGTTGTCTCTAGCTGTAAAAGTTCTGATATCTATTATCACACACACATTCTACGTTAGGAAGAATTTCAAGTTGCATTGTTTTTATCTTGATTGTACAAGTCAAGTTCTTTTTCAATTATAACTACACTGCGTGATATGATTTAGCCAGCAGTCCAAGTTCAGCTGAATGACCAGATCAACGAGGAGTAATCAGTGCCTTTCTCTTGGTTAGCTACTCACTATTCCTGACTCCTCAGGATCTCCAGAACTCTCTCAAAGATATATCCCACATGGATACGGTTGGTGAGATCGAGCTTTTCCACGTCGATCTCCAGAACGGGGCCATCATGAAAACCGAGCTTGACCACGTTGTCACCATAGGCTTTGTACCAGTGATTCAGGTTGTTTATCTCCGTGAACTTCCAGCCGCCTTCGATCTCCATTTCCCTGCCACGTTGCTGAATCCGTTCCCAAGCCAGAGAAGGGCTTCCCTGAAGCAGGATGATCAGATCGGAAGAGGGAAGCTGCCGGTTGACAGTTTGAAACTGCGTGACCAGATTGTCCAGTTCATCTTCGGTGAGCAAGCCATCAGCATGGAACTGATTGCAAAAGACCAGCAGATCTTCAGGAAGAGAGCGGTCTTTGACATAGCTGCCGGCACCGCTTTTACCCTGCCGCCGTTGCTGAGCTCTCATCTCCAGAAAATGAAGCTGGAGATCATAACAATAAGTCTTTTTATCCCCCAGAAACTTCTCCAGGAGAGGATTCTCTTCCGGCTTTTCGTAGAGAGTATTGATCTTCAGGCTACGTCCCATGATGGCTGTGAGGGTGGACTTCCCCAAACCCACATTCCCGGCGATGGTGATGAGCTTAGGATGCTCTGCCAGATACTGTTCCAGATCACGCTCGACATCGATCGCCTTGAGAGTTGCTTCCGTTTGGGGCAAAGTGACCCATTCACTGATCCCGGGGCTCGACACCCGAAGCTCCAGAGCCTTGACCTGTTCCGCGACAAGCTTGATCGTGCGACGCTGCCACTCCGCCTTATCCACCGCTTTATCCGCATCCACGACCAGCACGGGACAATTCACATGATGAGCGATAAAATCCTCATAGAGGTTATTGAGTAGCTCAAGGTATTCCGCTGAAATCGCCAGTTCGCTTTCGCGTCCCCGTTCTTTGATCCTTTCCCGCAGCGTAGGAACATCTGCCTTGAAATAGACAAGGAGATCAGGTTCTTTGATCTGTTCGGTCATCAATCTATACGTGCGCTGATAAGCGATGAACTCAGGTTCTGTCATGTTCTGCAGGATGCGTTGCGCTTTCCCAAATATATGATAGTCCTCCGCGAGCGTCCTGTCCTCGAGCACGATCCCACGGCAGGTCTGGATCAGCTTCTGGCGATCCAATCTGCCATTGAAGAATTCGATCTGTGCCATGAAAGCATTGGCTATCGGGTCTTTATAAAATGAATCGAGAACGATCGGATTGAACTTCTCCGGAAAGGCATAAACCCCTTCAGTGCCATTGGGTTTTGGATAAACAGATGTCAGAACCTTATTCAGGGGCGCACTACTTGCTGCCTCTATAAAGGTGGATTTCCCCACGCCGATATTTCCCACTATGCCAATGCGGATGTTCTCCATGATGATTCCTCGTAGTTAATTTTCCCCCAGAAAACCTGCGAACTGCTAAAAGTCAAGATATTTTCTTCAGAATCTTCTCCAATGGGACGGGGCACAGTGACACACTGCGCCCCAGAAATGTCCCATAGCCTATCCCAAACTGAATTCACCTTTGGGCACAAGGGCTACAGACGATTACAACAATGATCCCCGCTGTACCGCAAGACCGGAGGCATAACCTGCCTTACGGTGAAAGCCTTACAAACAGAATACCGGCTAAGGATACTGAGAAATAGCAGATCATATTCGGACTATGTCCGTAACGCATCGATCCTGCGCTTCTCTGATAGATAAGTGTGAAGTGTTAATGTTTGGGGGAGCGATTTTGAGGATTATTACTTAGGTGGTGTCTTGCCGTGTATAATTCTGATCCTGTGTTCAGGCTGACCTTGAGCATCGGGATTCCGTTTTGCCTCATGACTGATCAAGTCAGCGACCTCTGCCGGGCTCATGGGAACAACCCCTTTATCCGTTGGGAAATTGACCTTGCCTGTATTCTTGATGACATAGAGAGGCTGCTTCACCACACAGGAGATGGTCTCTATACGATGATTGGGCTGGATCACGATCCTGATCTGAACGAATCTTGGTTTCTCCTCCGCTTCAAAGCAGACCAGGAAAAGCTCATAGGTGTTTTCTCCGCGGAGCGTGACCGTCCAGTCAGCGACGCTAACGACGCCGGAGAATGCCGCTTCGATCTCTTTTTCTTTGATCCGCAGCTTGTTCTTTCTCGCGCTGGATGAGTTGCTGTCTTTCACCACTTCGAATATACGGCGGAGATAGCGTTGTATCGATTTATATTCCGTATAACCAAGGATATCCGCGGTCACCGTCCAGCCAAAATGACGCAGGCATTTCGCTCTGAGATCACGTTTTGAACTCTTACTCAGCTGTTTCGCCTGTTCATAACTTATCCCCTTGGCGGAGGCGTATTCTCCGAGGCTGGGATACCGGCTCATCTCTCTCACGATGGCATACTCCGGGCAATCCACCACTCCGGGAACTCTGGCAAGCTCATCCATATCCGAATCCGTAAAATCTTCCGCCGATGAGATCATGCGGCAGACGCTGTCTTCGCTCTCCAGTTCCTTGAGCATGGCGTGATTTTCGGTCTTCTCACGGTAATGCGAGCAGATGAGATTATGGCAAACGCTGAGAAGCCAGGCTTTGGCATCACGGATCTCTTTCTGTGAGGTCAGAAGCTGCATCATTGCTTCCTGAGTGATATCCTGAGCGACATCGGGATCTTTCAGCTTACTGAGGTTATAGCGCAGGCAATCTCCCCGCAATTCATCCAGAACCTCCGCATAGACCGCGTCAAAATGCTTCTGAACGAAATCCCCTGAACTCAGCTTATCCCTGGAATTATCCATACGCTTGAGCAGGATCTTATTGGCGATCAGAGCTTCGAGGCGTATCCTGTCATTCTCAGATTTCAGCCTCTGCCCGGTATGACATAGCAGTTCGTCATAGTCGATCCTATCCATCAAGGAGATGGATTCTTCGGTCTCTTTCATCATTTCCCTTCTCCCACGAGCTCATTCTTCATTATGATCGTTTCCTCGAAATTCCTAATCATATTTACGCCCCATCCCGGTCAACCAAATAATCACTCTCAGACCTACCAAAGCTCACTTAAAGGTTTGTGATATGACGATGCCGCACAGACGCCGCGACCACGCCGCATTGCGGCGTGGTCGCGGCGTGGTCTCGGCATGCTCGCCTTACAAACCTTTAAGTAATCTTCAGGGAATGAGAGAGTTAGCAGAGAAGGACCAAAGATGAGTGGTCGGAGTGCCTTTCTCACAGCTTTGGTCCTGGTCTCTGCCTGCTGAAGGATGATCCGGATCAGATCATTGGGAATCGCTGGCGATGATCCGATAGAAGCGTTGCTGATCCCCCATTTCGGAGAGGACAACGCTTAAATTCGTAGTGCTGGTGACGAATGTTTCCTGTCCGGGAACGAAGTTTGGATCGTCGGAAGCATAGATCAGATAGGTAATGGCGTTAGTTTCGGGATAGGAGTTCCCGTTCAGGCTTCCTTCGGTCACTTCCTGCCATTCCAAACGGAAGTTTTCACCGTTGATGCGGCTGAGAGTGGCGCCGGAGGGTGTCATGGGAGGGATGTTATCGACGGAATAGCCGTAGAGTCCCACTGAATCCCAGAAATACACATTGTCAAAATAGGTCACGACGAAGACTTCTCCATGGGTTCCGGTTGACGATGAATCCTGCAGAGTCGGCACGATCATGCTGTAAGCACTGCGGTTCATGGCTTTCATCTGCCCCAGATAGGTAAAGATCCTATCATTATGAATCCAGCAGATCTTTCCCGAAGATGAGATAAGGTCCTGGCTGATCTGCCTGGGATCGGTCACGATCACCGCGCCATCAAGGTCTCCGGCTCGCTCATCCGTGCTTCTGAATATGTGATACCAGGCAGATGGATCCCAGCTCGTATCCTTGTCGGTCGGATACCAGCGCAGGTCGATCTGGTGTCCCTGATCGGGAGTCACATCGTTGGCACTGTAAATTCCGGGCTTGAGTTTTCTGGCATACATGCCGATATCAGGAGCGCTGAAGTCTTCATCATAGAAGCCCGTCAGATAGCTTCCCGCATCGATACAGGGGGACATATCCTGCAGACGCCAGTTCGCGCTGTAGGCATCATAGCCGGTTCCGGGGCCATCGGTCGGATCGACGAACAGGGGATCGGAGGAGATACAGCTCTGGTAGTTCGCGGAGTTTATTCCGTATATGCCGTAGATGCCTCTTTTGACGCAGCAGTTATAAACCTGCAGCCGGGTGACGTTACCGGTATTGTAGATCTCGTAATTATCTCCGCCAGGGTTTCCCCAGATAATTGAGCTATAAACTTTTACATAAGCTGAGGTATAGAGTCCATAGCTGCCGTTGTTGACAAGGTCACAGTGATCGATATCCAGCCAGTTGCTCGTGCTGCTGTTCACATAGATGCCAAATCCGCTGTTATTCGCCACAAGATGCTTCTTCAGAGTTCCTGTGCAGGAATAGAGATAGATCGCGCCGGTATTGCTGGCGAAGCTGTTGTTCAGGAGAATGTTGTTGGAGACGCTGTTCAGATCGCAGTTCTTGAAAGTCAGGGCACCATGCTGATAGGCAACGCTGATCGAATTGGACACTATCCTGTTGTGGTCAAAGCGAGGACTGCCACCTTCCCAATATACACCTGATCCATCAGCAGTGGAGCTATTGGCATTGATGAAGCAGCCATAGACAAGCATGTTTGAATTCAGGCATCTGATTCCGCCTCCTGAGCCTGTCACACTGTTGTTCTTGAGCTCGCAGTTGCTGATCCTTACCTTGGGGCTGTTTTCGACTTCGATGGCGGAATCGGTGCTTCGCTGGATCACGCACCAGTTAAGAATGGTAGAATCATTGGTGGCGGCAACGTTGAATATGTCTATTCCTGCCCAGAGGGTCGATGCACCGCTGGTCGTAATATTTATCTTCTGCTGCCCGGTTCCCAGAGCCTTGAGGCTACCTTGTACGAGCATAGTGGAGTTGCTTGCCATGTTGAGAGTAATGCCCTGTTGCAGGGTCAAAGTCTGGCCTGAGGGAACGATCACGTTTCCTGCGGGATAATAGGTCGCGTCTGACCATAAGCCGGAACCAAGGGTATTGGAATAGGAAAGGAGAACATCATCGATCCACCAGTAGTTCAGGTTATAGGAATTGCCAGAGACCACGAAAGCGAGATAGGTAGTGGTGGAATTTCCCCAGTTCCAGGGGATCGTGGCGTTAACGGTCTGAGCGGGAATATCGGCTGTTGCGTTTGTGCTCCAGACTGTATTCCAGGTCGTCAGGTTAGTTGATATCTGCAAAGATAGGTTCAGCGATTCGGCATACATATCCGCGTTATGCTTGAACGACACAACCATGTCGTATGCTTTAGTCGTGTTGAACGGAGCAGAGATGTATCTGAACGTGCCGGTTTCTCCGGGACTCCAATTGAACATCAACTCGCCGGATGCGCCTCCCGCTTGGGTGGTGTTGCTATACTGCCAGTGAGTGTTTGTGGAACCTGTCTGGGTCCAGCCGGCTGGCAGAACGGTAGTGAAATCGGCGGAGAGAATATCAACCGCGTTTAGGCTGATGCAGCATATAAGAAACACCAGGACAACAAAGTACTTCATGTATTACTCCCGATGACCGGATTAGCTGTGCCCTTTCCGAGAAGGGCAATTCCAGTCAGATAATTCATGAATTACAAGCTGGGGAAAACGCAACTATGTTGTCAATAGGAATCTTTCATCACTCGTATAACTTCTAATGAGAATTGGTATTTGTATCTCTCCGATATCGGTCTTTAAGCTTTGATTAGGATCTCCTGCTCAACACACCCAGGATATCTTGGCAGGATTGGGTTCATTGACTGTTGAGATCTCGCGCAGGGCTTCCAGCATACGACCGCATTCCTGAGCAGCGCTTTGTTCAAGTATCTCCCATTTTGCCTCGATCCCGATAGAGTCATACGCCACGGCAAGTGCTCCATAGAGGGCAAGTCCTATGCAATGCCGTGCTGAATGGATCGTGGACGCGCATTGACCAATGGCTCTTGCGGCTGCCTGGGCGACTGGATTACCTTCAGCTTCTCTTGCTGCGGCATGGCACTCGAGAATGAGCGGCTTTGCCTGTGGCAGTTTTATGGAACCTGATAACCAGGCACTTGCAGCCAAGAGCGAATTCAGGGGACGGGTGTCCTCCGGGAAGTGCTTGTTCCACAGCGGTAAGATCACGCTCGTGGCATAGTCCACTGCCCATCTGATCAAGGTTTCCTTGCTCTGGGTCTCGATCTGCTTCACCAGTTCTTGTATGTAGGGCGCTTCCCAGTCACTGAGCATCTTTCGGTGTTTTGTGCTCATACTGGACATCCACGGTGCTGGGCTGCTACTATGGTATATCCCAAACCAAGTACCTGGAACGTTCTCATAATTACTCCTCTGAACATCCGAAATTCGTCTTCGTAAAAGTTCTGGTTCTCACTATCATGTTTGATCTGAGAAACAATCATGTTACGCTGTCAAGAAATAAATATCCAAGCTGTATTTCGGGTAAGATGTGACCTCCAAAGACAAACTTTCAGATGATTGCTGAAATATCCAAACTCCGCTTATAATCAGAGCTTCACCTATGTTGTGGCTAAATTCCCACAAAGCGAATGGGATAAAACTCCAAAACATCTGAGATAGTGATTGACAGAGTTTGGGTATGCAACTATATAAGGTTTAGTTGAAGGTGGAAACTCTCGATACTGTACTGTGACTAAGATAATAAGATGATATAATGTGTTGATGGAGGAATCATGAAACACAAAGCAATGTTACTTTTTATTCTAATGCTCCTTGGGGCAACCTACGGGCTCTTTGCGCAGACCTACTGTCTGGATTTTGATGGGAACGATAACGTTGCCATGGGTAATCTGGGCTTTGTGGGCACGACCTACACGGTCGAATGCTGGATCAATGCGTCTTCGCTCCCTGCAATGACCAGTCCTGATCTGCCCTATTGCCGCACAATTCTCGCTTCTTCCCAGATCGCGGGTAACTATCCCGTGTGGTTTGGCACGACAGGGAATAATATCAAGGTGTGGTCTTACTCCACTAACCAGGATACCGGTGGTCATGCCACGACAGGATTGGGTTTGACTACAAACACCTGGTATCACATTGCAGTTATCACCACCAAGGGTGGCACGACGAAGCTCTATGTCAACGGTGTGGAAAAGCTCTCATTCACCAATCTGGGACAAGGTGCCGACTGGAATACCGCCTTTACCGTAGGTGATCTCAGACCCGGCAGACTGCTTGGTTTCTTTGGTAAGATCCTCGACGTCCGGGTTTGGAACGTTATCCGCACTCAAGCTGAGATCCAGTATGGGATGAATAACGACCTCACCGGTACCGAACAGGGTCTGGTCGGTTACTGGCCCTTGCACGAAGGTAGCGGTACGACGGCATTTGACCATGTGGTGCAGACTCCTCACAACGGAGCTTTAGGAACTGTCGCCTCCGGATGGGATCCTGCCTGGGCGACTGGTATGCCCTATGTCGATCTCACAAGTTTTTCTCCCGCGGTGGATCCTTCCACTGTCATGCAGAGCGATGTGAAAGTACCCTTGACCCGTTTCACGCTCACCGCCCAGCTTGCTGCTTCTGCTCTCAACCAACTCAGTTTTAACACCTCCGGTACCTACCTGGCAACCGATATTGTGAATCTCAAGCTTTGGTCAAGCGCTTCTGATGACATCTCCGGCGCAACTCTGCTTGGCACTTTGACCTCAGGATTGGGAGCCGGTCTGCATACCTTTACCGGTCTTACCCAAACTTTACTTCAGAGTACCACACGTTATTTCTGGATCACCGCGGATATCTCTGCCACTGCGGTTGGCGGAAACACTATCAACGCTACTCCGATCATGACGAGCGATATGACCGTCACCAGCAGATTCAAGACCGGTTCCTCAAGCGCCGGTGGAGACAAGACTTTTTATGACATCACCCTGCCCGTCGAACTGTCATCTTTCACTGCGGTTCCGACTGCTGAGTACTTCATCGAACTGCACTGGGTGACTCAATCCGAGACGAACATCTCCGGCTTCTATATCTATCGCTCGAATGTTCCCAATATTTCGACTTCGGTCGCCATCACCAATCTGATGGAAGGAACAAACACAGCGTCTGAGAGTAACTATACCTATGTGGATAACGATGTGCTTCCCGGAACCTGGTACTATTGGCTGGGAGTCGCTGAACTGGATGGACAGATCAATTACAACGGTCCCGTGATGGTGGTTCTGACCGCCAACCCTGACGATCCCGGCATTCCCGTGGTCCCGGAAGTCTATGGTATCAAGCAGATCTTCCCCAATCCCTTCAATCCTTCCACAACGATACTCTGCAACATCAAGGAAACAGGAAGCGTCAGCCTGGATATCTTCAACATCAAGGGTGAGCACGTTCGCAACCTTGCTTCCGGTCAGCACGCTCTGGGTAATCTGATCACTACCTGGGACGGTAGATCCGAAAGTGGCGCTCTCTGCTCCTCAGGAATCTACTTTGTCCGTTTGATCGCAGGCAACCAGGTTCAGACCCGTAAGGTGATGATGCTGAAATAACACGAGATTGTGAGACCCATTTGCTCCGGCAAGTGGATCTTAGATAATATGATAAGGCAGGACGTCGAGTCCTGCCTTTTTTTGTGTTCTTGTTATGTTGGATTCCATTATCGTATCGCGTATGTTCATTGGAAGGCGTAAGTGGTTTTCGGATCGTGTACGCCCCGTGTGCATGGGGATATGATCGTAGTTGTGATGTGTCGCCTCTCCGGGATGTGTAAGGTTTCGACGCGTCTCGCTCCCCGTTTCTATAGCCTCCATTTTTTCGTCCTTAGTCGTTAGTCTCTTTTCGCTTGTTTCTTGCTATCCTCTCTCTATCATCTTATGTCATGACGTAAGATGATAGAGAGAGGATAGCAAGATGATTGGCAGATGATATCTTTCAATCGATAAGGATGTGAGAGTGGATAAGCAGTATTAAAGCAGAAGACAAAAGCTAAATTATATGATTTAAGAAGCAGTCATCCTCGTTTAGAGTTTTGGTTCTTCGTCTACGTCCTCAAGCTCGTCATCTTCCGGTTCCGGATCGTCCTCAGGAATAGGAAGATCAGGAAGCAAGGCTCTCCGTTTGCGTCGTTTATAATATGCCAGCAACAGAACGAAGGGAAGCAGGGAAAGTAACAGAGCGTTCACGGCAACGGCAAGATATTGATATGCCAGGCGTTTACTGTAGCGTGAGTATTCATTGGAGAAGTCCCAAAGAGTGGTCAGATAAGCACGGTTGAAAGCCTCGACGAAATTTGTCTCATACCCACGATGCCAATTTATCGAGACCAGATTCCAGAATTCCTTCCATTCCTCTGGCTTCTTATCCCGCATGAGCTGCAGAGCAAAGTAAGACGACAGATAATACTGGCTCCAGTCTGTCTGAGCTTCTGGATAGGCATAGCCCTGGAGGAAGATATCCGTGTCCTTGCCCCAGAAACGGTTGCGCATGAACTCCAGATATCGCTCATAGCCCATCTGCCCGGCATAGTAGGTCGCCATGCCCTCATGGAACCATAGAGGCGCGTCCGTCAGGATCTGATCGAGATACCAGTGGATATACTCGTGGATCAGGACTTTCTGGTAGCTTTCGGTGATCTGGTCATAACTGCGGATATAGATCATTTTATCGGTGGAAGAATAGAATGCGTCGCTGAATTCGACTATCTCGTCCTTGCCCCGCGACAGGAGATGATAGGTCTGCTTATCGGGAACGACATAGATCGGAACTCTGCCGTCCGTATAGATCCCTAGCTCCATCTGGAGTTTGTCCACATAGTCAGAGAAATAGGCGGCAAGTTGATTGAGATCGGAACTGCTGTTCACGCTGGTGTAAAATACCGCGTAGTCGTTGACCAGTGAGGCTTTGTATACTGTGGCAGATAGACTTGTTATCAGAAGTATCAAGACAAGCAGTATCAGCCGAAAGGGGCGCATAGCTTCTTATTTGGGAAGTTCTATCTTCTTTATCAGCTCATAATATTTGGTAGCGTCGGTCTTGGCGACGTTTCCCAAGGGTATGGAAAGGATGGATATCTCGTGCTCATAACCATATAGCTTGAAGGTGACCTTGTCTCCTGCTTTGACCTCAGCGCTGGCTTTGGCAGTTTTGCCGTTGATGCACACGAGCGATTTATCGCAGGCATTCTTGGCGATCGAGCGGGTCTTGGTCAGGCATAGCTTGTTGAGCAACATATCGATACGCATCAGCAGTCCTTTCCATCCAGGAGATTACGGATCAGGATAGCCAGATCCTTGATCTTATAAGGCTTCATGATGAAATCGCGGATACCTTTGCGATGAGCTTCCTCGCTGGAGATCAGCGTTGTGAACCCTGTGCAGAGGATGATCGGAATCTCGGGACGCATCTCCAGAACCCACTCAGCGAGATCGACGCCATTCATGAACGGCATAGTGGTATCCGTCACCACAAGGTCAACTTTATCGGCGTTCTTGCTGAAATATTCCTGAGCCCTTCGGGGATCCGTAAAGCCTTCGACCTTGTAGCCAAGGCGCATCAAGCCCTGACGGAAGACGTTCACAAGCATTGGTTCATCATCGATGAACATGATGTTCTCCGTGCCGGCAACGTTGTTCTCGACGACTGCTTCTCCCGAAACTGGGAACCATTTGTCGGCTATGTAGAGCGGGAGATAGACCTTAAAGGTCGTGCCGACGCCGACAGTGCTCTCGACTCTGATCGCGCCGTGATGAGCGCTGACGATGCTGTGCACGATCGAGAGTCCGAGTCCTGTGCCCTCGTTGGCGCTCTTGGTCGTAAAATAGGGATCGAAGATATGGTCGATAAGGCTCTCTTCGATGCCGGAGCCGTTATCGGTAATACTGATCATAAGATATTGACACTGTTCCAGTTCCGGGAAGGCAAGCATGTCCTTGGATCTGAAGGCGACTGGCTCGACCGTGATGTCGATCAGGCCGTTGTCATGCTTGATCGCGTGCATGGAATTCGTACCGAAATTGATAATGATCTGGTGAATCTGACCGGAAACGGCGATAACTGTGCTGTTCTCTGCCTTGTAAGTTTCCCTGATCTTGATAGACTTGGGCAAATAGGATTTGAGGAAGCGCACTGATTCGCGCACGTGCTCCACGAGGTCGATGATCTCCGTCTTTGATTCTTCCTGACGGCTGAAGGACAGGAGGTGGCTGATCATCTCCTTGGCGCGGTTTGAGGACTTGAGCACTTCGCTGAGGTTGTTGGCACAGTCTGATCCGGTTGGAACGTCATCCGAAGCAAGCTCGGTGTATCCGATGATAGCGGAAAGCACATTATTAAAGTCATGCGCGATACCTCCGGTAAGCCTGCCAATGGCTTCCAGACGCTGCGTACGCTTGAGCTGCTCCTCACGCATGATCTCGTAGGTCACATCCTTGCAACTGGCTACGATGCTGGAGAGCAGATTATTCTTGTCGATCACGGGCTTGACGACCATATCCATGGTGATCTTGGAACCATCCTTGCGGATCAGGTCGATCTTGCCACGCCAGGGCTGGGAACTGCGCACCCTTAGCCATGATTGCTGCATATCGCTTCGGCTGCTGGGATCGAAGGGCAGATACTCCACAGGCTTGTCCAGAAGCTCGATCCTGCGGTAGCCTGTGGTCTTTTCGAAGACGGCATTGACGTAGCGGATATAACCTTCAGGGGAGAAGATGACGATCCCTTCGCCCGCCTGCTCGATCGCCTGAATGAGAACCGTGACGTTCTCATCGGTCTGCTTTTTGTGCAGAGCGAAAGCAATCTGTTCCGAAACAGACTCCAGCAGCATCTTATCCTCTTCATCATAGAGATCAGGCTGAGAATAGCTCTGGACGACCAAAGCGCCTATCACCTGATTGGAAAGGATAAGCGGAATGCCGAGGAAGTTCTTGCACTCCTCGCCGATCAGGGAATTGGTTCGCGTTCTTTCCGCGATATCCACTTCGTTGAGAAGGAGCGTTCTGGCTTCGGAGATGATCTGAGCGGTGAGAGAACTGCTGTTATCCGCTTCAATAGGACTCCCGTCCTCATTCATCTCATCCACGATATAGGGGAAGGTGATGAGATTGCTCTTGGCATCGTAGAGAGCGATAAAGAAGTTGGTGACGTCGATAAGGCGTCCCACGGATTCGTGAATGATCTGGAAAAGCTCTTCCAGAGAGCATTCGAGGTTCACCGAATGGCTGATCTTATGCAGGATAGTGGTGATGATCTCCGTTCTGTAGGTGGGAGTCATATCCGTAATGATCACAGCAAAAGTATCGTCAATATGAGTCCGGATGTGCGATACAGCCAGCTTATGCGCATGCAGTTTATGCTTCGAATCGCGGAAGCTGTATTCCTGATTCAATTCGCTGGTCTTATCTGCTTCCACCATCTCCATGAAGCGCTGCTGCGATATTAGCAGCGGGTTGTTCATAATGACGGTCTGGCTGAAGTTCCTGAAAACATCGCAGACGTAGCTGCCCAGAACCTTGTTGATCCTGAGATTGGTGAGATGTTCGAATGCTTCATTGATCAGAGTGATCTTGCCATCCCGGCTAACGAGCAACATCCCTTCTGAAGATTGTTCAAATACGCATCTAAAGAGGGCTTCGCGTCCCTCTGTCTCGTCCCGCATATGCGCAAGTTCGCTGATGTCCTGAATCGCGACGATGATCCTGCTATAGTCTCTTTCGGTATTGGCTGGCAAGGTCCATGAGATCCTGACCGTCAGCTTCTGCCCCGTCAGATCATAGTTTATGCCTGTGCCGGAAAAGTGGTTCTTATTATTACTGATGGCAACGATGGATTCGATCAGGCACGGTACCGCTTCAGGACCAAAGACCTTATCCAGGGATGAGAACAGCTCATGCTTCGAGCTTGCCTTGAAGAGCGCCAGGGTCGTGTCGTTCACGTCCTGCACCTCCAGAGTGCTCATGCATTCGCCAAACTTCTCAGGATAGGTCAGAAACCAGGCTCGGACATCCGTGATGCCTTCTGCCTGGAGCTTTTGAACATAGTCATAAATACCCGAAAAATCTTCTACCCACAGCGACACCGGCGACTGATCAAAGAGCATCTGGTAATAAGCAGGACTCAGCATTAAGTTTACTTTCCTAATATTCTTTTTGTTTCGAGTGCGATCATCAATTCTTCATTGGTCGGAACTTTGAGCACCGTCACCCGGGAATCCGGTGTGGAAAGCACCTGGATCTCATCCGTGAATCTGGCATTCTCTTCTTCGTTGATAGTTATTCCCAAGGCTTCCAAGTCTTTACAAACCTGACTGCGCATTATTGGCATCCTTTCACCGACTCCACCAGTGAAGATCAACACGTCGATACCATTCAGTACTGCAAAATATGAGCCAATATACTTTTTAATCCTGTAACAATAGACATCGTGCGCCTGAATAGCCTGAGGATTCTTGTGGATCAGGATCTGATCCTCGATCTCACGCATATCGTTGGACAGCTCAGAAAGCCCGAGCATTCCACTCTTCTTATTGAGGATCGTATTGACCTCATCGACGGACAAGCCAAGCTGCTGCTGCATATGAATAGGAATCGCCGGATCGAGATCACCCGAACGCGTTCCCATCATCAGACCCTCAAGCGGAGTCAGCCCCATGGACGTATCGACGGACTGCCCTTTGTCTATGGCAGTGATCGAAGCGCCGTTCCCAAGGTGACAACTGATGATCTTGAGGTCATGCACGTCTTTGCCCAAAAACTCCGCGGCTTTACGGCTGACGTATTTATGTGAGGTTCCGTGAAATCCGTAGCGGCGTATCTTGTTTTCGCGATAAAATTCCATCGGCAGAGGATAAAGATAGGCATAGGCAGGCATGGTCTGATGGAAAGCAGTATCGAAGACACCGCACTGAGGCACGTCCGGCATGTTATGCTTCACAGCCTCGATCCCCTTGAGATTGGCAGGATTATGCAGCGGCGCCAGAGAGATGCATTCACGCATCACATCCACGACATGATCAGTCACCTGAACCGCGTCGCTGTAATGCTCACCGGCGTGTACGAGCCTGTGCCCCACCGCGTCTATATGGCTGATATCCGGAATTACGCCAGTCGTGGGATCCAGCAGTGAATCAATGATCATCTGCAGACCGGTCTCGTGATTAGGAATATCGCATTGCTTTTTCTTGCTGGTGAATTTCGCGCTCTTGTAAGTATAAAGAGCCGTATCTTCCCCGATCCTCTCCGCGATGCCGTCAACCAGAACTTCCTGATTTTGCATATTGATAAACTGGTATTTTATGGATGAACTGCCACAATTCAAGACTAGTATATTCATGAGATCCTCTGTTTATATTTGTATTATTACTTGCCAGTGCATCCTTTTCAAATTGTGATATATGTCAAATAGTTTATGACCACAGGGAAAAGATTCTCTGGGAGAAGCATCGATGAATGGAGGAAATGGTGGGTGATACTGGATTCGAACCAGTGACCTCTACGATGTGAACGTAGCGCTCTAACCAGCTGAGCTAATCACCCCTATAATATGAACTTAAAGAAATGGTGGGAGATACTGGATTCGAACCAGTGACCTCTACGATGTCAACGTAGCGCTCTAACCAACTGAGCTAATCACCCACTCTGGTGGTCACTAAAAATTATATGACGGTTTTTTGTCAATCAAAATCAGAAGCTTGTTGTCGCACTTGTGCCCGAGACCACGATATAGCCTTCTCCATCACGCTCATAATTCAGAGCCGTGAGACTCAAGTGCAGAGGATAGACGACAGTGCCGCCCCAATCTTCACTGCGCAGAGTATGATCGAGCGAGCTCCCCTCGAGCTGCTCCGCCACTTCCCCAAATTCCGTCTGATAGGTATAGCTAAACCGCGAGACATAGTAATCCGGCGGCGAATCTATCGTCCACTCGAAGTGATAATCACCGGAAGTGAAGATCGGCGTTATCATCGCGGGAGTCGCGGGAATCCTGATCACTCCCTGCCGCTCTTTGCCCGAATAACTCAGCTGATACTCGATACTCGCGCCATAATTGAGCTGCGTGGATTGAAGTTCCGTGTGCCAACGATCCTGGTAGATATCATACTGCGGATCTCCGACGCTCACCGGAACGGAATTGAATTCTCCGCTCAGGTCCTGAGGATAATTCTCCGAGATCAGTTCGATGCCGCCCTTCTCTCCGAAATCACCCACCAGGAGAATATCCTGATATTCAGCCTGCCAGTTTGCCTGGCTAAAGTCTGGCGCAGTAGGGTTCGAAACCGTTGCGCAGGAACTTAGCCCCAAGCCCAAAACCATGATGATCAGCCAGATATGAAGCCTCAACTGCTTCTTGCCGCTGTACTGTGAACGCATAATACCTCGATCGTTTTTTATCCTGAGGATAGTATAAACTACCCCGCTCATTCAGTCAAGCTTCTTCCCAAAGATTTAGCCCGATCCGCGATCAAAAACTGTTCTCGATCAGAAGACAGTCAGAAGACGCATCGTGGCAAAATTCAGGCAAAAAACACCTCTGATCTCCTATAGATATACCGGACACATCTCTAATGATCCCCTAATCATTCCCTAAT
>DAOPZE010000004.1:1573-50061 GCA_035353255.1 Candidatus Cloacimonadota bacterium | reverse complement strand
GGGACGTAAGCCCGATCCTGACGCGCTTCTCAAGCGTGACGGACTCATCTGATAAGCTACTGATATGACAATGACCGGCATCAAACACGATGCCGGTCATTTTTATCTCCCCAGGAAAAAGAATCTTATTGACAACAAATCCCGTACCTTGCAGGCTGGTAAAGTCGACAGAAGGAGATGTTTCTGCCCGACATTGCTTGATAAGGAGCGGATCATGAAAGCAAAGATATTGATTATCGTCCTTAGTCTGATCGCCTGCGGAGTGCTCTTGGGGCAGACCAGTCATGATGAGGCGGCACGCAGGTTCTTCCGTCTCAACACCCCTGAATCCGAAATAGGCGATATGCTCAGCGAGAACTTCGATTCAATCCTCTCGATCTTTATTGACGGCTTGAGAGAAGAGACGGACTTGAATATCGATACGGGAGACAGGGAATCGATGCGTGAGCTGCTCTCCTTTATCCTCGATCTGGGCATGGATTATGATAAGATTGAGCAGATCAGTATCCCCTTGATCAAGAGTCAGTTCTCCCTGAATGAACTGAACAGCCTCAACGAATTCTTCTCCACCAAGGCAGGCACTAAATATCTGGACCTCTATGTCCTGAATAACACGAACTATCTTTCCTCAGCTTTCGAGCAGATATTCAACGCCCTGTCTGAAGACGAAGATATGCTCGAGCAGGTGGTAAACAAGATCTACGAGATCTATGGGCTAAATCCTGAGGATTTTACTCCTGCTGATACGCTGGACACACCCGAACCCGATGATTATTATAACTATAACGACGATGATTATAACGATGCCTACCCCGATACAGCAGTGGTCTCCGATGAAGATTGGCCTGAAGAGATCGATATTGAAGCCTTACAAAACGCGCTGATACAGCTTAGCGGAGAAACCCTGGTTTCTGATAACCGCCCATCTGAGCATGAGTTCATTCCATATGACGACCCGCCTGTTATAGTGGGAACCCTTACCCCCATATATCCTGAATTTGCCCGTAAAGCAGGAATTCAAGGGACTGTGGTTCTGGAGGTTGAGGTTTATAAGGACGGTACTGTCGGGGAGATCAGAGTCAAGCGTTCCGTGCAATCAGGACCCGGCAGCCTGGATGAAGAAGCCATCGCAGCCATTCGCAGAGTGAAGTTCCAGCCCGGTATAGCCGGTGGCAAGCCTGTTGACACCCTCGTGATCATCCCGATAGAATTCAAGCTGCATTGATCCCTGAAGCATTACGATACGTAGATATCCCCGGTTAATTCGGCATTAGGAACAGGTTTTGCTTGATCATTGGATTATATTGAACAAGGGAGTTCATCATGAAACGAGTATTGATCCTGTTTATATTTTTCCTGAGTATAGCCATCCTCAGCGCCCTGCCGGTCGCGCCAAACCTGGCTGAATCGGTTGCCATGCATCAGCTTCAGCGTCTCGGAGCGGAAGGTTTTGCTCTGCGAGAAGCTGCCACCATCTCTGGAGCCGACGGGATTCTTGCCTATCGCTATCTTCTTCAACCCAAAGGCTATATGGTTGTCTCAGCGGATGACCGGCTCGATCCTGTGATCGCCTACTCGCTTCAGTCGGATTACGCTCCCTCTGTCGATAATCCTCTCGAAGACCTGATCATCACCGATCTGAGCCAGAGACTGCAAAATATCCCCCTGATGAGCGAGACTCAGCTCGATATGGTGCGGGAGAATTGGACAAGGCTCAGCACCGGTCAGTTCCGTGATCCGCTTCAGCAATGGCCTCCGGCAGGAAGCACTCCCACAGGTGGCTGGGTCAAGACCGAGTGGACGCAGAACGCCCCTTATAACAGCCTCTGCCCTATCAATCAAACCTCCGGAGCCCACACTTATGCCGGCTGCCCGGCAGTCGCAATGGGGCAGATCGTGAACTACTACCAGACGATCAACGGCACAGTCTTTTCGGACACGGACGACTACTATCACAGCTATGGAGGGAATAACTACAACATCGATGATGACCACACAGCCTGGGGATTTCCTTCCTGGTCTGAGCTGAACGGCTATCTGAACGACATGACCCATCACTATAACTATCAAGAGGATATGACCGACACCGATAAAGCAGCCCTGATCTTTGCCTGTGGCGCCGCAGGTCATCAGGTTTACAATTATGCCGGGTCCGGCACCTTCGCCGTGAGCCAGATGCTGACAGCCTTCCAGCGTTTCGGCTTTGAAGGAATGGAACTCCTCACGGATACCGCTCCCGATCTATATAGCAGAATATCAGCAAACATCATGGACGCCATGCCTGTCCATCTGGCAGTGGTGACACCCGCCTGGGATTCCGGCCACAACGTGGTCGTAGATGGCTATAACACAGATAATTACTTTCATCTGAACTTCGGTTGGGGCGGGCAGTACAGTGGCTGGTATCTGCTCCCTTCACAGATCCCCTATGGTCTGACTGTGATCGAAGGCGCGATCGTGGATATCGCGCCCCGGGAGTACTTCTTCGTCTTCCCCGAAGAGCTCTCTTTTATGACTTTCGAAGATACACTTGCACCTCAACCGGTGGAGTTTATCAATATCTCCGGCGAGACTCTGAATATGGAAGCCGTACTCAATCAGGAATTCGTCGCAGGCGGCATTAGAGTACAGGTCACAACCTCTCCCACGTTGCCCTGCCAGTTACCTGCCGGACAAAGTTTTATCTTAAATGTGAGAGTGGACACTCCCACAAACCTGCCCAGAGAGATCCTGGAAACTAATGTGCGCCTGATTCATTCTCAGGGTGTCGTGGACATCCCCGTCCGGATCAATTCTGAGCTGAATTCTGAGGTTAATGACGGAAGCAGCCCTGCCCTCGATCCTTCTTTGAGTGTCTATCCCAATCCTTTCCGCAACGAGCTCAGGATACGGATCAAGGAATACCCGGAGCACGATCCCGTCGGGATCTACAACCTCAAGGGACAATTGGTCAGAACGTTGAGCTGTGAATCGAACAGTGACACCGTTTGGGATGGCAAAGACTCCGCCGGAAGGACCGTGGCAAACGGCATCTACCTGATCAAACAATTGACAGATAAGGGATTAGCTACTGCCAGAGCTCTGAAACTCAGCCACTGATCCCGGGGATTCCAACTAATCTGCTTGACAGAAGAGACCGCATGACGATCTTGATTACTCATAGAAAACATGATTATTAGCCCAACAGGATAATTATATGGTAAGAGACTTTCACAAAAGAATATACGGATTCGAGTGCGATATCTACGGGCACCTGAACAATTCGAACTATCTCCAGATCCTGGAAGCCGCCCGCAGCGAGGCTCTGATCGACGTGGAGATGCCGATCGACAAGCTTCTGAAGCTCGGATGGCGTGTTTACCTGATGCGCTTTGAGCTGGACTATCTGAAACCTCTCCTACTGGATGAGATAGTCACGATCAAAAGCAAGATCATCGAATCGAACCGAGCCAGAGCAAAATGGTGCCAGGAGATGTACAATCCCGCCGGTGAGCTGTGTTGCAGAGCTTTCGCCTTCGTCGTTCATATCCGCAACGATAAGCCCGCGCGGGTTCCGGATGAGATATGGGAGCACTTTCAAAGGTTGGAATAGACCACAACTGCATCTCACCTTTGCGTTTACGCTTCTCTTGACATAATGAGGGCAGTCCGCCCTGCGCGGACCTCAGCCAGAACCTCTCGCTATTCCCTGTTTATCCTGATCGATCCCCAGGTATCTTCTGCCTATCCTCTCTCTATCATCTTACGTCATGACGTAAGATGATAGAGAGAGGATAGCATGAAGTCAGCCATCTGATGTGTGAGAGCTGAGTTTGGAGTTCAAGCCGGCTGGTAAACTCTACTCTGACAACTATTCTCAGCTCCGGCTTGGACTTCAAAACGATTATCATTGGTCTGTGGATAAATTTCAGATACACCGGCGACTGACGCATGAAGTCCAAATCGCCCTTAAAGAAACGAGGTCGATTGAAGACTTTCTACGGCGCTTGAACTCCAGGCTTAGAAAAGGCTGCCGATACCAGTGCTAGAGAGTCCTGCCCAGAGCCTTATTTGCCTCGTTGATATAGCGTTGCACCGGGACCAGGACATAGATGTAGATCGCGAGGGTGATGAGGGTGGATAGAATATCCGCGGAGAGGGTGGAAAAGAACATATTGATCAGAAAAGTGCCAAAAAACGAGCCGTACCAGAGAAATGCCAGCCCTTTCGCGGAAAAGGTCGGACGTAAAGCCCTGTTAAGATCTCTGTCCCGCTCGATGTTGTCGAAGATATCATAGACAAAGAACAGCACTGATATCCTGCTGTAGGGGCGTCTGCCGGTTCTGCGCTGATGGTTGATATAGAACCACTGACGCACGAACCAGTAGATCTCGTAGAATCCCCCGGTCAGAATAGTTAGAAGGAGCATCATTTTCCAGGATACATTGAAGAATATCGGTTCTTCGTTCGAGACTTCACGTCCTTTGCCAACGAACTCCTGAAACTCCTTCGCGGTCTTTTCGGTCAGGATCGGTTTGGGAACAGGTTTGTGGTAGAGATCGACTATCTCATTGACGGTGCCGAGTTTCTTCCAGAGACCATCGGTACTGGATTGGATCGAGGAATCCCTGTCCAGAACATCTTCAAGCACCAGCTTGGCGATCTTCTCCGAACTGACCGGTCCGAATGTCTTGCCATCCACCGTGTAGAGCCAACTTCCTTTACTCATGAGTAATCCCCTTTTTTACGAATTCCTGATTGCCATATATCATCCAATTGCTGCCATTGAAGTGAAAATAGGAAACGTCACCGCTGTCTTCCGGTTCGATGAGTTCCAGAGAGCTCGTAGCAGCATCGAAATTCAAGGTCATATATACCGTGGCATAGTCGCCATTGACGCTGATCACGATCCCGTCGATGCTGAGCAGGGAATACTCCGCCATACGATCCAGCCAAAGCTCCCTGAAGTTCCAACGCAGATTGCCATTATGCCGGTAATCCGTGTCAACTTTGGTCATGATGCTGCTGATATCCTTGAGGTTGAACCAGGAACCAAGGTTGTAAAGAGTGTCTTTGATCTCTATCTTGGCGGAATCCTGCGGAGAAGTCAGATCACAGGATATGAGGAAAAGAGTCAGTAGCGGCAGGATCGCTGTCATTATCAGGCAGAGCTTTGTCCTTCCGGTCATGGCGTTTAGCTTTTTCTCCGGAGGTAAGCCAGGGTTTCGATATGCCAGGTCTGAGGGAACATGTCAAACGGTTGCAGTGATACAAGCTCAAACCCTTTCCCCTGCAGGTGCCGGACGTCTCTTGCCAGCGTCATGGGATTGCAGCTCAGATAGATGATCTTGTCCAGAGCCGAGCCGCTGATGGCAGTGATAACCTTTTCGTCCACGCCAGAGCGCGGAGGATCGAGAATGATCGTGTCGTGCGCAGACTTCTTGTCCAGAAGCTTCTCCAGGACGTTTTCGACTTTACCAGTGATGAACTTCACGTTGCTGAGGTTGTTGGTTTCGGCATTGAACTTGGCGTCCTCAACTGCTTCGGGAGTCTCCTCGATACAGGTCAGTTCCCGGCAAAGGGAGGCAAGGCTCAGCCCGATGGTGCCGATCCCGCTGTAGGCGTCGATAACGTTGCGGGAACCTGTCAGAAAAGGTTTGATCGATTCTACGGCGAGGGATGCCGTGCCGGGATTGACTTGCAGGAAACTTCGGTAATGCACCCGGAACTTCAGATCCATAAAGGACTCGTTCAGCCAGGGACGGCCGAAAAGAACCTTGTCTTCGTCTCCGAGGATGACGTTCGTGCGGCGACGGTTGACATTCTGAACGATGCCCACGAGCTTGGGGAATTCGCTGGTCAGAGACTTTACCAGAAGATTCGAGAAGGGCAGCTTGGTGCTCTTGGTCACCAGGATCAGCACGATCTCCTTATGGTCTGAGGAGGCTCTGAAGCCGATCTGACGGAGGTTTCCGCCATGCTTCTCTTCCTGATATGCCTGAATGCCTGCTTTTTGTGCCAGGATCGTGACCCGGCGGGCGATTGCGTCGAACTCCTCGAACTGGAGCTTGCAGGAACGATGTTCAACGACATCGTGAGTAAAGCCCCGGTACATGCCAAAGCTGAGTCTGCCCTTATACGAGGTCACCGGGTAGAAAGCTTTGTTGCGGTAGTGAGTGTCCCTGGGCGAGGCGACGATCGGGTGGATGCGCTCCTTGGGCACGATGTTGTCAAAGATGGAGTGGATAAGCTCGTCTTTCCAGAGCAACTGGATCGAATAATCCGCCATGAGCCAGTCACAGCCTCCGCATTGCGCTTTGGGACCGAAGGCTTCGCAGCCGGGATCCTTCACGCCTGAGGGTCGCGATGTGTAGGACACGACCGATCCAAAGGCGATGTCCTTCTTCTGATGCGTGTATTTGATCTCGACGACGTCTCCGGGAACGGTGTAGGGCACAAAGATGGTCTTACCCTGCAGGTGTCCGAGTCCATAGCCCTGCATGGCGATCTTATCGATCTTGAGTGACTTCAAATCCTTCACAAGAGCTTCTGCAGTCTTTCGATACGGGCTTCGATGGATGGATGCGTGGCAAAGAGGGAAACACGGTTCCGGCTGGAGATCTTTGCCATGGCAAAGGAATCCTTCTTGGTTTCCGGACGGTAGTTTCGGTCGATCTTCTGCAAGGCGGTGATCATGGGCATAGGTCCGGTGAGCTGTGCCGCTCCGCCATCAGCGCCAAACTCCCTCCAGCGTGAAAAGGCTGAGATGGGGATATAGGCAAGCAGCATCAGTATATTCTCCAGCACCATTACTATCAGGAAGTAGCCCATGTAGCCGAGACCTCCCCCTTCGTTATCACGGTTGGAGATCATCGAGGCAATGATCCTCGCGAAGAACATCACGAAAGTATTCGCGACGCCGGTGAGCAAGGTCATGGTGACCATATCGCCGTTGGTGACGTGGCTGAGTTCGTGCCCCGCCACGGCTGCGAGTTCTGGATCATCCAAACGCTCGATGATGGCTGAGGAGAAAGCGATCAGGGCACCATTAGCTGTGGCGCCGGTCGCGAAAGCGTTGATATCGGCAGAGGGATAAATGCCCACCTGGGGAGTTTTGATCCCCAGGTGCGCAGCCATCTGCTCAATAGCTTCAAATAGATTCAGGTATCTGCCGGTGGCATTGCTCCTGTCGATCAGCTGGATCTTGTAAGACCACTTGGCAATGGTCTTGCTTAGCAGCAGGGAAATGAGACTCCCGGCAAAACCGAAAACGGCACATAGCACCAGAAGTCCTGAATAATCGGCAATCCTGATGCCCAGGATGCTCATGATGATGGTCAGGGTCATGACCACCAGGAAGTTGGTCAGTAGGAACAGACCTAGTCTTTTAAAGGCTCCCAATGCCATATCTCCTATTTCATTAAGATCATTTTACGGGTTGAGCTGTAGCTGCCGGCATGCATCTTGTAGAAGTACACGCCACTGCTGAGAGACCGTCCGGAGAAATCCGTGCCATCCCACTGTACTGAGTAGTTGCCACCGGCTTTGTTCATGTCCACGAGGGTCTTGACCAGTTGTCCGCGAGAATTGTAGATTCCAAGCCAGACCGGTCCGGCGTCCTTGACGCTGAAGCTGATGGTCGTGAGGGGATTGAAGGGATTGGGGTAGTTTCCTTTGAGCTCGGTGAGGACGACAGGGGCTGTCGGGTCGTCGTTCGGGCTGGGAGTGATCGTGACGGTCACGGGATCCATCTCATACATACCCCAGCAGAGCGGTGCGATTCCATAGGTGTACGATGTTCCGTGAACGGTATTCGTATCCTGATAAGTGGTCGTCGCGGGATTGGGGATCACGTCCAGTTCCACATCGTTGCGATAGAGGACGTAACCTGTCACATAGGCGGGAACTCCGGCTGTCCAGCTCCAGTTCAGTTGGACTGTTCCAGCAGTCGGTGAAACTGCGGTAAATGTATCAGGAGCATGGTAGAAAATGAGGTCGCTGAGGCTTCTGGAAGTGAAGTAGTTACCATCAGTGCGGGAATTGGGGATGCCTATGAAGGCTCCCACTCCTGCGGGTATCGGAGTGCCGATGTAGTCCGCGTCGTAGAAGTTGGTGCGGAATCCGAAGCTTCCGTTTGCGTCTTCAATGTTGTATAGCTGTCCGGAAGCAAAGTTAGCTCCGGGTTCGCTAAAATGGATGGCATCGAGGATCACGAGGCGTGATTCAACCTGCTCGAAGTTATCCTGGTTCAGAAGGTTAAGCAGGTTGATGTGCACGGGAACAAGCGGTTGGTTGGAGACCGCCGGGCCGGGATTGGCAACGGGGATCAACTCCAGCATGTTGCCATATTCCGTGAGGGTTCCGGTCAGATTGGGAATCATATCACCGGGCAGGTAAGTTCCGGTGATCACGCCGTTCAGATCGTCAATGAGGATCCCGGCACCTTGCAGACCAACTCCATCCTGAACGAACTTCTGGTGGCGATAAGTCTGCTGATAGGTGAGCTGAACCGGGTTTGCGAGGCGGAACACTGTTGATCCTGTAGATTGACCGCGGAGTTCCGTAAGGTTCTGGACGCTCACAGGGAAAGAGTAGCTGGCTGAATTGATCGTGGAACTTAAGTTTCCAAGATACGCCTTGGCTTTCAGGGTCGTATTGGTTGAGACCGTCAGGGGAGCGCTGTACACGGAAGAAGCCTCGGTGGGGTCGTTACCATCGATGGTATAATGGATAGTTGCTCCGGCTGTGGCACAGGTTATGGTCACTGATTGAGGCGCGAAGTACAAGCCTCCGGCAGGATCAAAAGCCGGCGTGGCAACGTCACCCGTGGGCATCTCGAAGTCTGCCAGCGACCTGGGAGTAAAGAAAGCTCCGTCAGTGCGGGAATTGGGGATGCCTGTCACATGCATGGGTATCGTGGGGATCGCGGTACCAATATAATCAACATCATAGAAGGTCGTGCGGATCAGATAATCATCATTCGGATCAAAGCTGGGATAAGTGATACCGTTGGCAAAGTTCCCGGTGGGAGTAGAGAAACTAACGTTCGCGACCTTGACCACGCGAGACTCGTAGGTATCGAAGTTGGCGATAAGATCTGTGTAGGTGACAGGCACAGGGATGATGGGGTTCTCCGTGGAGGTGACGCTGGTTATATTCGCTGTGGGGACAAACTGCAGCATTCCACCGTACTCACTGATCTTGCCGAGAATGCCTTCAACTCCGTCGCCCACGTTCAGGGGCGTGGTTATCACACCATTGAGGTCGTCGATGAGTATGCCTGCTGCTTCATCCTGAAAGTACTTCTGATTTCTGAAAGTCTGCTTGAAAGTAAGATATGATTCACCGGAAAGATAGTATAATGTCGTACCATCAGCTGGAGAATTACGCAAAGCAGTGAGGGACTGGACGATCACCGGGAAGGTATAAGCTGCCGTGGCGACATAGCTGGGATCCATGGCAGGAGCTTTGGCCATCGCTTTAAGAGTCGTTGTCGCGCTGATATTGACGGGTGTCGTGTACACGGTAGAACTGATAGTCGGAGTGGTTCCATCCGTAGTATAATAGATAACCGCTGCGGGAGTCGTGCAGGAGATCGTGACATTCACGGGGGCAGAGAATGTTCCCCCTGCGGGGTCAAATGTAGGCGTGGCAGTGTTGTTGCCACCACCGGGAGTAAACAAATGCGTGCCCAGATTGGTGATGTAGTCGATAGGCTGCACGATATACTGAGAATCATCGGCATTGGTGCCCGCGGCGAGTGCCCAATCCGTGACACCCTGGATCACAGTCGGTTTCCTGATCAGAGTGTGATTCAGTGTGGCGTCGGCAACTCCGGCAACAGGCCAGGCAGTACCCGGATCATTCTGGTAAACACCAAAGATGTCCAGCAGGACTGCATTTTTGAATAAACCGAGAGCATCGTCACCGTTGAAATACGTGACCGTCGAGGTTACGTCTGAGACTGCCAGGATGGCAGCGCTCGCAGCAGAATTGGCGATCACATAAACATCATTGTTGGCAAGCGTTCCCGTCAGTGTAATAATGTTCGTGGTTGACCATGCGCCTCCGTTGGAAGCCAGCTTTACGGTGTACTGGGACAGATCCACAGCCGCACCGGTGCCATTGAAGATCTCGATCGCTTTATTGTTGGACGAGCCTTCGACGTATTCTGAAAAGAACAGGTCGACAGCGTCTGTGCGAAGCTGGGCAAAGGCATTGCCCGCCAGCATCAGCAGGGCAGTTATCAATAGGACTGTGTAATTTCTCATTGTTACTCCTTGTTTGGCAGGGATCTGGCGTTTATTGATCCACCTGATCAGAATCAGGGGTTTGGGTTTGGTTTTGATTTAGGTTTCGGGCGTGCTGAATCAGGCTTTCCCAGTCTTTATGCATGATGATGGGATTCTCGCTCGATTGCAGTCCCTCAAGGTCACTCAGGGAGACCAGACCGTTATCGGTCATAGAAAACAGCATCTTCATCACCGAGTCGTAGTCATCCGTGTTGAAATAAGCGTTGATAAGAATGAATTGTATTTCGGAATTCGCTATCCATTCAGGACGCAGATCTTTCATCCTGATGACGTTTTGGGCGTGTTCAGAATTGTATGAGTTCTCCAGCACCGCGACTATGGCTTTCATCGCCCCGACGCTGTCAATCCGGGCATAAGCATCCCAGTAGATCAGATCATCGACGAAGAGCCCGCTTGTCTCATCCTCCGCGGGATCAAGGAAATCGTGATCCTGATAGTACAAGCGCCAGGCATCAAACAACATATTATAGCCAACTTCCTTATCAGGAAAATCTTCAATATATGTTCTTGAGGCGATCAGTTTCGTCTCCGGTTCATCCAGAATTATCAGCCAGACAGCCGTGGCGATCTCATTATCCGGGAAGCTCGCGTGCAAACCATTGACAAAATCGATGCAGCCATGCTCAGGATAATAATATTGCCACCAGTAGATCAGGTTGAGCGCGGAATCAATCCCCTCTGCCGAGATCAGCTCCAGAGCCTGATCATTCAGACCCAGTTCCTGATAGGCGACCAGCAGATTCAGCGCGACAACGCCGAAGCTTTGATATTGTTTGCGTGCCCCAAAGAGATCAACGATCTCCTGCCAGGCGGATTGATCGTAGTATCTGGAGACGACTGCTTCCGCGATCGCGTAGATGGTATCTGAATCACCGGCGTCAAAATCCTCCGGCGACTTACTCAGATAATACAGCATCAGGTCAAAGTAGGAAGGATCGGGGGTCAGATAGGTGATATCGATCCTCTTGCTGAGAGATATGGATTCCGTGACCGTCAGATCGATCATCTTTCTGGCGGTCAACATGTCAAAGCGAGCCATCGCCGCTATCGTTTTACCCAGGATAGCATATTCGTTGTCCGGCGCCAACTCCTGATATCTGAAAAAGTAAGCTGAATCCTGGAGGATTTTGCCGTGGTAAGCATCCCATTCTTCAGGGTTGGAAGCGGAAGGGAATTCATAAAGATAGCGCATGACCATCGGCTGGTATGCCATCGGATCTTCGCGATTGAGCATGATCACCTTCCGGGCAGTTCGCATGGCTTTGGCAAAGTCTGGATCGGCAAGAACCCAGGCAATGCCGACGTTGCGGTTGCTCGGTTGTTTCCGGTAGAGCGTGCTGATATGAGTGATGCAGGCGTCATAGTCATAAGAATTCCACATCTGGATCGCGTTATCGATATCGTCAGCGCTATCACTGCCGCTCAGAAACGAATCAAATACCGTTGCCAAAGAATCGGAAGCGTTTTCGCTGTATATCGTTGTGTAAAAATCATCCAGACTGGCAGCATAAGCCGATCCGACGAGAATGACAGCCGTCAGAACCAAGGTGATCCTTAGGTATTTCATCGCAACTCCTATTGTACCGCAGGGTGTTCCTGCATCAAGGTTATCAAGTTTTCCTGCGACTTGCATCTCGTCAAGTCATTTCTGAAAGGCTTTCCGGGACGCCATTATCAAGTATCAAACCTCTGTCACATATTGATTTGAATGTTCTTCACGACCGGATACTTCTCCAGATGCTCGCGGATCTCTTCGGCAATATTGTCACGCCATTGGTCAAAGGACGGAATATTCAGGTCGATAAGCACTTCACCGTCGGTCAAGCCCACATATTTCACCATCTTGAGCGTGACTATATCCTCGCCGACTTTGGGATAGATGATCTTCTTCAGTTCTTCGACGATAGTGTCCTTGGTGAATTCAGGAACTTCCTTGAGACCATGGGCGATCTCGTAATTTGAGATGGCAGATTGCAGAGTATCCGCGGCAAGCACGGAACAGTGTGCCTTAACCGGTGGAAGCCCATCTAGTGCTTCCATGGCGTCACGCCAGTTGATCTTCTTGGCGTCGTCGAGGCTCTTGCCTTTTGCCATTTCGGTGATCATTGAGGCGGTGGCGATATTGGAGGCACAGCCATAGGATAAAAAGCTGATATCCTTGATGGTCAGGTCGTTATCATCGACTTTCAGGTAAACCGTGACCTGATCTCCACAAGCGGGACTGCCTTCGGTGGCGGAAGCGTCCGCATCCTCCATCTTGCCGATGTTACGCGGATGCATGAAGTGGTCTAAAACTTTTTCTGAGTATTGCATTTTATTTCTCCTGATTCTTTTTTGCGTTGTAAAGCGGGCTGCGTGAACGAAGCTCCTTGCTGATCTCTGCCAGATGCTCCACGACCGTGTCGATCTCCGCTTTGGTATTGTAGCGGCTGAGGGTGAATTTCATCGAGCCGTGGGATTGAACGTGATTCTTCCCGATCGCCATCAGCACATAATTTGCCTGCAAGCCTTGTGAGGCGCAGGCTGAACCGGTCGCGACCGTGATCCCGTGCATGTCCAGCATCATAGTGATCGCTTCGCCCTCGATGTAGTCTATGGAAACGTTGATATTGTGCGGCGCTCTGCCGGCACCGCGGGGTCCGTTCAGTTCCACTTCCGGAATGGTCGCTTCGATCCGTTCCAGGAGATAGTTCGAAAGCTCACGCAGCGTGCTTTCCGTCGCCTTGATATCGGCGAAACTCAGCTCAGCGGCTTTGGCAAAGCCCGCGATCAGCGCGACGTTCATTCCACCCGTCTGCAGATTATCGATCCGGCGGACGCCATGAATGATCTGCCCCAGCTTGACTCCCTTGCGTTGATAGAGCGCTCCAATGCCCTGAGGTCCGTGGATCTTGTGCGCGGAGACCGAAAGAGTGTCCACACCAAGTTCGTTCACGTCCAGAAGCATCTTGCCATAAGCCTGCCCGGCATCGGCGTGGAAATAGATCTTGTGATCCGCAGATTCAAGGATCGAGCGGATCTTACCGATCGGCTGGATCGTTCCCACGACGTGATTCACGATCGTGGTCATGAACAGGATGGTATCTGGTCTGATCTCGCTCTTCAGCTCATCGAGGTCTATGAATCCTTCGCTGTCCGCGGAAAGATAGCTGACCTCAAAGCCCAGATTTTCCAGATAGGCTGCGTTGGTCAGGAGATCTGGATAATCCACGACGGAGCAGATCACGTGCTTCCCCTGTTTCGCGTAAGCAGCTGCGAGCCCTTTGATCGCCATGTTGTTCGCGAGAGTTCCGCCTGAAGTGAAATGTATCTCCTCGGGTGCGGCACCGAGGGTCGAGGCGATCGTCGCCTTAAAGTTAGTTATATCTTCGTTGATGATTTCGCCGGTCGAGACAAAGCTTCCGGGATACCAGAATTTTTCCGTCAACCAGGCTTGCATAGCCTCCAGAACTTCCGGCGCGGGCTTACTGGTAATGCAATTGTCCATATAGATCAAACCGGGTTTCATGATCTCTCCTTCGTGTGTCTTTCCTTATAGTGCTTGTAAAAATCGTTGAGTGTAAAGCTGTCCAAAACCTCGTTCAGCTTGGTCGTAAGATTCCCGAAAACACTGCTGAGACCGCAGTTTTCTCCCAGACAATAAGCGTCTCTGCCGGAATAACAATTCAGATCGAAAGTGTTGTCCTCGACGGAGTTCATAACCGCCCGCAGTGTGATCTCGTCCGCGGGGCGGGTGAGGGTGTAGCCACCTTTGGAGCCTGAACAGCTGGTGATCACACCTGCGAGTTTCAGACCTGCCAAGAGGTGTTCCACATATTTTTTGGGGAGTTCCTGCCGAACGCAGATCTCCCTCGCCGACAGCGGCGTGTCCCCGCTGTCAACCATCTCGATCAGTGCCCGTAAGGCATATTCAGTGCGTGTATTTATCGCCATTGGCTACTCCATAATGTTCATTCTGATTACATAGTAATTTAGTAGGCTATTCTTGGCAAGAGAAATCTTAGACAGTTCCGCATCGCGTTTCCGAAACTTCTCCGGCGACTATTGCCCGCAGGTGATCTACCTCCCATCACCTGACCATCATCCCGGTATCATCCCCTGTCATGACGTAAGATGATAGAGAGAAGATAGAGAGATGATAGCCGGATGATCGGGTTCTGATCAAAGGTAAGAAACTCCGGGCTTGACATAATTCTTGCCGGAGAAAAGCTAATCCGGATGGCGTGCAAATCAGGGTGCGCCTATCAAACAAGGAGATACAGAGAACCGGATGATATGATCAGAGTGAAAGAGCTACAGGTTCATTACGGCAGTCATGAAGTTCTGCGGGGACTCGATGTCGAGATACATGACTGCGATTTTACCGTGCTTGCCGGACCCAATGGCGCCGGGAAATCCACTCTGCTCTACACGATCATGGGCTATCATCCGGCTTCCGGGGGCTCCGTGCACCTCTATGACAAGCCGATCGGTAGCTACAAACCGGGAGAGCTTGCCTCGCTGATCTCTTTTGTTCCGCAGGAATCAGTCTTCAGCTTCGATTTCCGGGTGGAAGAACTGGTGCTTATGGGACGCTACCCCTTTATGGGCATAATGCAAGCCTGGACTGAGGAAGACAGGGAAGTAGCGCGTCAGGCTATGGGGCTGCTACGGCTGGAGGGATTTGCCCAGCGCTGGTATTCGCAACTCTCCGGCGGAGAGAAACAACGGGTGCTGATCGCGCGGGCTCTGGCACAGGAAACCAGATACATCTTTCTTGACGAGAGTTTGTCTCAGCTGGACATCAATCACCAGGTGGAGATCATGCGCCTGCTCAGCAAGATACATTCCGAAAAGCAGATAGGTATTCTCCTCGTTTCGCACAATCTCAATCTGGCAGCGAATTTCGCTGACTCGATGATCTTTCTGAAAGATGGCAGAGTAATGGGGCATGGTTCTCCCGGTCAACTGATGACGCCCGAAGCTTTGGGAGAACTATACGGACTGGAACTCGAAGTGGTCGCCAATCCCCTCTCCGGCGTGCCAAACCTCATCTATCCCGGCAAGACCCGCTCCGCCGGCTGATCCCGAACGAACATGAAGCGACATAGTTCCCGCGGAACCCGCCTGAAGCTAACTATACTGGCGTTGATCCTGTTTATCGCGGGTGGGATCCAGGCTTTGGTCATCCATTCCCGGATCGAGGACGAATCCAGGAAACCGATCAAAGACGCCCTGATCACGGACGGATTTACCCAGGCAAGGAGTCTTGCAAACGGCGAATTTAGCCTGAACCTCAAAGGCGAAGCGCTGACGATCTCACGCCTGGGCTATGAAACAATAAAGCTCGAAGCAAACTCTATACCGGAGAAGATCGCCCTGGTGAGCATACCGATCAGGTTTTCCACTATAAGAGCCATGGCAAAGGCAGATCCGGTCATCTTCAGTGACTCGGCTGATCTCGTTAGCATCCGTCAGGATCCGGATAAGCACTACAATTCGGTGGTTCAGATCCTGGACGAGGACAGATCCTTCTACAGCCCTGACCTCAGGCTTAAAGGGGAACGCAATACCGTCAGTCTGGATGGCAATCTGGCAAGGCATACCCTCGTGATGCTGGATGGAATCCCTCAAAACACGCAGGGAGAACCATTTGACCTCTCAAGCATCGACCCGGAGCAGGTCGATCACCTCGAATATATCAAGAACAACGCTTCCGTGTATGGCGGCTCGGCTGCGATCGGTGGCATCCTCTACATCTATACAAAAAAACACGATCAGGGTATCGGGATCAGCGCCGGTTCGAGCCTGGAGATGGCCTCCTATGGATACATCAAACGGGCTGTCAGGCTGGGTGGCGCGACCTCAAGGCTATCCTGGCGCTTTAGCGTCAGCGAATATCACACTCGCAATGACTTTCAATACAAGCAGCCAAACTGGTGGAGCGGAGACAGCACTCTGACCAGGGAATACAACGCCAAGAAGGCTCAGACCTATGACCTCAGCCTGGGAACCAGATGGGGTCAGAATATCCTCAGTTATAGCCTGTCATACGAGGATTTCTACCGTGAACTACCAGGACCGGTGAACTTCCTCGAGCTGTATCAGGGTGCCAATCTTGAGGGGAATTCGTTCAGACACAGCCTGGGTCTGGAACGAAACTTCGGGGAGATCGGCAGTTCGCTTACGCTCTGGCAAAGTCGTGACGATACCGCTTACCGGAATCTAACCGCCCCGCTGCAAGCTTTCTATTCACACAATGAGCAGAATATGAATACGCTTGGGATGAAAGGTTCGGCTGAATGGAACCACCGTGCTCTGGTCACAGCTCTGAATCTGGAATATTTGCACAATGATTACAGCTACAAGGATCTGTTGGTACCCTCATCCGGCATCGATAAAACAACCGGACGTTTCAGCTGCGCTCTCAAGACAGGTTATGATCTGGAGCTCGATCCCGTCACCCTTACCATGAATGCCCTCGGCAGATATGATCATCACAGCGAAGATGAAGCCCTCACCTGGAGAGGCGAGCTGAAGGCGGTTCATGACGGGTTGATCAATTTTGAAGGAGGCGCGAGTCTGGGGACATCCTTCGCGCTGCCTTCACTCTATGACCTTTATTGGAAGGGTGATACTCAAGCGATCGGCAATCCTGAACTCAAGAGTGAACGTTCCCGTGGATGGCAGGCATGGCTTTCGGGAAAATACACGATGATCGCTATAGACGTGAATTACAGCGATAATATTATAAAAGACCTCATCCAGTGGAGGCAGGTTATGATGAACGGAACTGTCTGGAAACCCATGAATATCAGTTCCGCCCGGATCTCGAACCTGGGGCTGAACCTCAGCCTTGAACCGCTTAGCTGGATGAAGCTGGGATCATCCCTGAGCCTTTGCTCTGCCAGGGATACTAGCGCTGACGGCAAAGAACCCAGAATGATGTACACTCCCGTCTCGCAATACGCCTTTTCACTCGAAGTAGATCATGGTATTCTCTGGGCAAAGAGTGGTTATTCTTTTATTGGTGAACGTTATACGACACCGGATAACCTGATCGATCCTCTACCCGGCTATAGCCTGATGAATCTTGAGATCGGGCTAAAGCTCGGCTGGAAAAGCATAAGTCTGGCACCTTCCCTGAACCTGAATAACCTGCTGAATAGCGATTATCAGGTGTATTCTTACGTCCCGCAACCCGGAAGGAACTGGGCAGTGTCGCTGAAGATCGCCTATGACACTAAGGCAAAAAGGTAATAAAGCATAAAAACCTTGACAGAATGCCAAAAATCCTGAGCATGGTGGGACAATAAAAAGGGAGTGAATGATGAGTACTCTGGCTGTTTTGGGGTGTATGTGGGGAGATGAAGCCAAGGCTAAGATCGTGGATTACCTCGGCGATATGGCTGATTATGTCGTACGCTTTCAGGGTGGTTCAAATGCCGGGCACACCATCCATCATGCCGGTCAAAAATACGTCTTCCACACAGTCCCCGCGGGAATCCTCTATCCTAAAACTAAATGCATTATCGCCTCAGGCGTGGTCGTAGATCCTTTTGCCCTGATCTCGGAGATCAATTCCCTCAAGGAAATGGGTTTGGAATTTGAGGACAGGCTGTTTCTGGATGAAAGAACCGGAATAGTCTTGCCCCTGCATAAAGAATTGGACAGCAAGGCTGAGACGCAGCTTGGCAAAGGAAAGATCGGCACGACTGGACGGGGCATCGGACCTGCCTACGCGGATCTGACCGCAAGGGTCGGACTCCGTATTGGGGATCTCGCTTATCCTGAGTGGCTGGAGAAGAGGATCGCTCAGATTTATGAATATCATGGGCTGAGTATCTCGGAATCGCAGCTTGCCGAACTACTGAAGATCCTAGCATCGGTCTGGGACTACATTCACCCATTCGTCACCCGAACTGACCTCATGATCCGCAATGCCTACCTGAATGATAAATACCTGCTGTTTGAAGGAGCGCAAGGCTCCCTTCTGGACATCAGTTATGGTACTTATCCCTATGTGACATCATCACATACTATTGCCGGTGGGATTGCCGGAGGATGCGGAATATCTCCCAAGATGATCAATAAGACAATCGGAGTCTATAAGGCATATAGCACCCGTGTCGGCGAGGGTCCCTTCCCGACGGAGCTGCTAGACGCGCTGGGCGACCAGATCCGCATTCAGGGTAATGAGTTCGGTTCCACGACGGGCAGACCCAGACGCGTGGGCTGGTTCGATGCCGTCGCGGCGACCTATACAGCGGAGCTGAACGGCCTCGATTCGATCGCGGTGACGCTTCTCGATGTGCTTTCCGGAGTCGAAGAACTCAAGATCTGCACGGGATATTGGGTTGATTCTCACAAGCTGAACGGATTCCCCTCTCACCCTCTCGTTCTGGAAAAAGTCAAACCTGAATATCTGACGCTCAAGGGCTGGGAAGAAGATATCACCGAATGCAGGAAACTGGCAAAGCTTCCCAGAGCTGCCAGAGAATATCTTGATGTCATTCAGGACCTGATCGAAAAACCCATTGAACTGGTCTCTGTGGGCAAAGACCGCAGTCAGACCATCAATCTTAGAGCAACCAAGTAGGAAGTTTACATGAAAAAAAGCCTTATTCTGTTCACGCTGGTCGTCCTTACAGGATTTGCCTGGGCTCAGGCTGCCGACAGTCTCGACCTTCCCATGCCACAATTCATCAATCCTTTCTATGATAGCTTTTCTCATAACTATCTGAGCGCTCAGGCTTCAGGCAGAGGCAATACCGGCATCGCCTACCCCGGTGGAGTGGATTCGGCGCTGCTCAATCCCGCGGCTTATGCTCCGGACAAGGCTGCCATGGCGATTGAATTGCTGATCAAACCTCCGGTCGATGCCTCCGGCTTTCCCACGACAGCCAAGTTTATGACGACCGTTCCCTTCGGACTCTTCGGCATAGGCGGGAAGCTCAGTGACAAGCTGAGCGGAGCCATTATCTACAGTCAACCTCAGGCTATCACTCTCGATGATTACAGCATCGAAATGAACCAGGGCGCGTACCTGATCCAGCGTTACCCTAAGTACTACCTGAACCAGTTTACTGCCGCCATGGCGTATCATCTCGGCAGTCTCCATTTCGGGCTGTCACTGCACAATCAGCTCCACTTCCAGGATGATGTGCCGTTCATGCGTACTTTCGAGCGGATCGATGACCTGAAATATGTGCTCAGGGTCGAGCCGGGCTTTCTTTATGAAGGAGAGAAAGGAAATGTCGGTTTCACTGTCACTCCTCCGTCCAAGGTGAGCTGGGATCTGAAGTATGCCTCGTATGACACTGTCCTGCCCCTGAAAGTGGGGATCGGAACCTGCCTGAAGCATGGCTCCAGTAAAGTCTTCCTGGACTTGGATTACGAGCAGTTCAGCGCCATCCATCAAGACTATATGGACAGGCTGAGAGTCAAGACGGGATTCGAATACACTCACAAAATGATGAACTACCGGCTGGGGTATATCTATTCACCTCAGGTGTTCGATGGTGTGTACCGGGTTCCCTTCAACACCAGCGCCACTGCCGACACGTCGGTCGCCTGGATCGGAGTCGTCTCGACTTCGACGGTCGTGAAGAACGATCAGCACATTCTCACCGGCGGGATGACCATGAATCACAAATACGGAAGTTTCAACGGTTCTGTGATGATGAGCTTGAGCAACAAAGCGCCTGTCACACAGGTAAGCCTTGGGCTCTCACTAAACCTCGAAGCACTCAAGAGTAAAGACTTTCTGAGGTTCCCCGATGCGCCAAAGCGTAAGAATTCGAAACATTGACAGCTACGACCTGCCTCTGATCGAGGCAGCCGTCGAGGATTATCTCGGTTCATGCAAATTCACCCGGCTGACCAAGTCAAAACGGGTGCTGATCAAACCGAACGCTCTCGGTGCTTTCACGCCTGACCGGGCGGTTACAACTCATCCGGTGGTCGTAGAAGCTCTGATCAGGTACTTCCTCAAACAAGGCAAAGAAGTCTGGGTCGGCGATAGTCCCGGCGGCACTGTAGGCTTTGAGCAGGTTTTCAAGACCTGCGGCTATACCGCTTTAGCGGAGAAATACCCCATCAAGCTGGTGAATATTTCGACATCCGGTTTCAGGGAACTGACTTACAATGGCATAACAGTCAAGGTCTCCAACTTGCTCTGGCAATGCGGAGCAGTTATCAACGTCGGTAAATATAAGACTCACAGCCTGATGGCATACACAGGAGCCCTAAAGAACCTCTACGGCTTGGTTCCCGGTATGATCAAGACAGAATACCACAAGGACAATCCTGAGACAGGCAGCTTCGCCGAGTTGCTTGTGGCTCTTTACGCGGTTGTTAGAAACAGGATCACCTATAGCTTTATTGACGGGATCGTGGGAATGGATGGAGCTGGTCCATCCGCAGGTAATCCCAGGAAGTTCGGGCTCTTTTTCGGTTCAAGTTCGATCCCCGCACTGGATTATATCGCCAGCAAGATCATGGGCTTCGGCATCAATGACGTGCCATATCTCTCTCCTGCGCTGCACCTGGATGGTATTCTGCCCTCAAAGATATCCATTCCGACCAGTTTCAGAGGCTTCAGGATCGAAGACGCGGATATCAGAACGGTCAAGATCAGCAAGAGCATGCTGTTCTGGATCCCGGGATTCGCCAAGCAAGCCTTCCGGAAGGTTTATGATCATCGCCCGGTCGTGGGACCGGATTGCAAGCGCTGCGGTGTCTGCGTAAAAAGCTGCCCCGTCAAGGCGATCAACTATGATGATGCCGGCTTACCGGTCATTGATCCGAAGGTGTGCATCAAGTGCATGTGTTGCCATGAGCTGTGTCCGCACCACGCGATAGTGATCTCAAAACCGATGATCAGCAGACTTATCGGGAGGTTTTCATGAAACAAGACCGTGCCAATAATCCCAGAATCGCAAACATAGTCTTCTGGGCAGTGATCATTTTCATGGTTAGCTGGATAACCCTTTGGGGCGGAAACAGCTTCCTCAAGACTCATCAACTCCACAGGTCGCTCAAGAATATGGAAGCTCAGGTAAACGTCCTTAAAGCTCAGAATGACAGCCTCAAAGCCGAAAATGAAAGACTGAGGACAAGTCCTGAAGCTGCGGAGAAAGCAGCAAGGGAAAGATTTGGGCTCACCAAGCCGGGCGAAAAGGTATTCCGTTTCGTCCCCGCGGCAGATCCCCCGAAGGAGGATACAAAGTAAGTTCAAATGAACCACAGTTTTGATATATCAGAGCTGGAGAACATTTTCCCCGGCTATACTCAGCTTGTAGAACCCCTGATCCCTAAATTGATGGATGCGGTTGAGGGAGAGAGGGATAAGCTTATCAGCGAGATGCTGGATTATCCGGATTTTGACTCCCTTCGTTGCCCGATCGTATTGATCTGTGAGCTTCTTGGTTACTTGTGCGAACTTCGCTGTTCTCATGATTCTCAGATCATGGAGTATCTCAGCCTGGTGCATCAATACCCGATCCTTGAATCATCCGCTCAATACGAAACACTTAAGCAACAGCTCGCCCAAGAATACAGCGATCTTCCGAGTGCCCTGGAGCAATTTAACAAGGTCCAACTTCTCTATCTTTTTGGCTCCCTGGATGATGTTTACAACAGCCGTAAACTTGCAAGCATGCTGGAGAATACCATCAAGCCGGGTGAACTCCGCATCAATGTGATCTACAGCCTTGCCTACACCACTATCCTGCAAAAGGAAGGGCGTGACAAAGACCTGATCCGCCTCTGGTTGTCTCTGATTCTGCACTGCTTCTACCATGACGGACCAGAAAGCGCAACCTATATTCTCATTCGCTGGATCATCTCGTTTTCCTGGCAGAACTTGTTGCCACTCAAGAAAGCTCTCCTGCTCCGCATACAGAAGCTGATGCAACACAACACCAATCAGAATCTTGCGCTCGTGCTTTACGAGCTGTTTGAAATGGCTGAGAAACTTGTCAGCCCCCCGGAGAAATTCAACTACTTCAAAAGACTGACCAAACTCCAGCCCAGTATGCTCACTCTTAACCAGCTACAGATCCTCTATTTCTTCGCGGGAAACTACACCGGATCTCTGGAAACCAGATTCAAGGAATCGATCCTCTTCTATCAGTATTCGAATTATTTCCTCTACAAATGCTGGGATCAAATGCGCAACGTCAGCGAGTATCTCCGCCTGCATATGACTCCGGAGCAGTATTATCACATCGCACCGACTCTTGAGCGCAAGGTCATGGGGCTGGGAAACCAGATCAGCCTGCAGAATAATGCCTACGTGGAAACCCTCCAAGCCAATTACGTGAAGTTTGAACAGCTTTATGAGCAGGTCGAACAACTGTCTCTGACCGATACCTTGACCGGGCTCAGAAACCGTAGATATCTTCAGAATAACATCTATCACATGATCCATCTCGCGATCCGACATCACGTTCCGATCAGCTTCGCCATGATCGACATCGACCACTTCAAGAACGTGAACGATACTTATGGTCATGCCGCGGGAGATTTTATCCTGAAGGAACTCGCCCAGATCATCACCAAGGACTTCCGCAAGAGCGATATCATCGTCCGATATGGCGGTGAGGAGTTTCTCATGATCCTCTTTGACACAGGCTTTGAATCCAGTAAGGAAGTCATGGAGTCCGTCCGCAGGTCAGTGGAAAACTACGCCTTCACCTTCCGTGGACAAGTCATTCCCATCACGATCAGCGTCGGTATCTCGGTCACAGATACCTTTGGTTCCAAAGAAACAGATATCGGCACCAAGATCGCCGAGGCAGACAAAGCCATGTATCAAGCCAAGGAAGGCGGACGCAACCGGGTCTGTATTTACACCGAAACGTAATTCCGGCTTGACAGTATTCCTCAGTTCTAAAAGAGTTAAACTCCAAAGGAGATTGCTATGGCAAAAGTAGTTGTGACCAACCTTAATAAGTACTATGACAACGGTTTCCATGCCGTTAAAGACGTCTGTTTTACTGCCGAAGATCAGGAATTCGTAGTCCTGGTCGGACCCTCCGGCTGTGGAAAGAGCACGACGTTGCGCCTCATCGCGGGGCTGGAAGATATCTCTAGCGGAGACATCACCATCGGTGACAAGCTGGTGAACAACGTTCCTCCCAAAGACAGAGATATTGCCATGGTATTCCAGAATTATGCCCTTTATCCCCATATGTCAGTTTACGAAAATATGGCTTTTGCCCTGAAACTCAGAGGTGAAAGCAAAGATATGATCAATTCCAAGGTCGATGTGGCAGCCAAGCTTCTGGGTATCGAAGATAACCTGAAAAGCAAGCCCGGCCAGCTCTCAGGCGGTCAACGTCAGAGAGTCGCACTGGGACGCGCCATTGTTCGCAATCCCAAAGTTTTCCTCTTTGACGAGCCTCTCTCAAACCTCGATGCCAAGCTCAGAGTTCAGATGCGCGCTGAGATCGTCAAGCTTCACCACAAGCTCGATAACACCATGATCTACGTCACCCACGATCAGGTCGAAGCTATGACCATGGCTGACAAGATCGTCGTCATGAAAGATGGTGAAATTCACCAGATAGCTGCTCCTCTCGAGGTTTACAATAACCCCACTAATCTGTTCGTAGCCGGTTTTATCGGCAGTCCCGCGATCAATATCGTCTCGGGCAAAATAGTAAATAAAGATGGCGCACTCTCCTTTGACAGCGGTGATTTCGTCGTGGCGCTTTGCCCGCAACAGCTCGAGCCCGTGGGTAGATACCTGAACAAGCCGATCATCATGGGTATCAGACCCGAAGATATATATGACTCCAGATTCGATTCCATGGCTGATAGCCCTCAGAGCATAGATACGACCTGCGATCTTGTCGAACCCCTGGGCAACGAATATCACGTCCAGCTCAAGACCAAGTCGTACGACTTCACTGCCAGATTTGATCCAAAGGAACTTCCCAAAGTCGGGCAAATCCTGCGAATCACTTTCGATATGTTCAAAGCTCATTTCTTCGATTCAGAGAGTGAGTTGCGGGTTTATTGATCCCTTGATATAGAACCATGCGCGCCTGGTTGACGGGGCTTCTGTTTCTCATGATCATCAGCCTGAACGCTGTGATCACGGAGAATTCGGCGTCTCTCAACGGACTCAACGGGATAACTGCGCTATCGACCTGCGTCAGTGATTACGCTTTATCCCCCGTGATCGGCGTGACGGGGTTTTCCTCATCCTTTACCAGTCATTTTGGTACTCACAATGGCAGCGTGTTTGGGCTCCATACCGCGCAAAACCTCGATTTTCTTATCTTTGCAGCGGGATTCAGCTATACTTCGAGTTCCGCCTACCGCTGGCAGGATCAGTATATGACCTTAGCCCTGGGATTCCAGGATATGGGGATCGGCTACACCCAGCATCATCTCTATGAAAAGGTCGGCAGCGGCGCTTCCCGGCACGACTGGGTCGGAGATATCGGACTCAAGATGATGTATGAAGGTTATGGATCTGAGGTCAAGATGCTAAGGATGGGCAGCAAGGACAGGCAGATCCATCTCACGACCATGGCGCGTCCCTATCAAGGCGTGACCGTGGCGACGACCTATGTCTGGGGCCCGGAACACGAAACCAGTTTCGCGACCGCTACGACCTATGAATTCTTCCCCGAATTTCAAATGCAGGTTTCCTGGCAGAGCGACCCTTCCAGGCTCGGTATCGGAGTCAGAGCAAACATCGGCAATATCGAGCTTGGCTATGCCGTACGCACCCATCCCGAGCTGAACCTTACCCACGCTCTCGATATTGGGGTCCGGTGGTGACGCGCTTTTGCCTCATCACTCTCCTCTTCCTCATCCCTATCATTCTCCTGGCTCAGACAGAGTTTATCACCGAATCCGATCCTGATCGCGTCCTGCAAAACGATTTTGACCGGTTCAGCTCCCAGCTTTTTTCCGGAAAGATCCCCTTGATCTATCTGGGAAGCCTGGATGGCGCTGATCTGCGTCAGAACCATTCCTTTTCATTCCGCTACAGCAATATGTCCGCGGTGCTCCATCTGCGAAAAGATTCCGATGCTCTTACCAGCAGCGGAAATCTGAGTCTGGAACGAGTTTCATCCTTGCTCGAGACACTCTCATTCGGTAATTACCGGTTCCGTTTCGGGAAGGGACTCGTAATTGGGGAATCTGTCAACGGACTCTCAAACAAGATATTAACCCCGGGATCTCCCTATTACTACCAACCACAGGGCGTTGCCTTCAGAGCCAGGAAAGGAAGTTTTTGCCTGGGTGCCTTCCTCTCAGGGCAGGCGCGCGGCTACAATCCCTCGGATTCATTGATCGCCGGCTTACCCAAAACAAAAACCTCCAAGCTGGATAAAACACGGGAGAATCTGGGCGGCGTCTCTCTTGAATACGCTTCAAAATCCCTGAATCTGGGAATCCTTGCCTATAGACAGAGCTACGACCGCGCTTTTTCCGATCCCACTCTAGAGAGAAACCTCGATGCTGTATCGCTCTGCGGAGAGTATAGTTACAAGAATCATACCCTCTCGGCAGAATCAGCCTGGATCAATTCCTCGCTGCTTAATAAGCTTGATCTGCGGTTAAAATTCCCAAAACTGACTCAGATATTTTCCCTTGCCCGGATCCCGGAATATCAGATCCCCGCCTACGCGGACAGGCAGACAGTTCTATCGACCTTTGCTGACGCGACCGAATATCGTTATAAGCTCGATTTCGCTGTCTCCAGGCATATCGGTCTTAACCTGGCAAGCCTCGTCTATCAGCCGCGTTCACCGTTTTCAGGGATAACCATGCTCAAGCAGATCATCTGTTCCGGAGCCTACCGTGATTCTCTGAATACCGGGTTCCTCGCCGTCACGGTATTTGACAGAAAGATCGTTCAGGAAATCACCGACGGTAATTACCAATCCGTAAATCCCATCCGCGTCCGCATGGAAACGAGGCTTGGCAGGCAAGTCTCTCCAGGGGTTAAGTTCGATCTTTTCCTGCGCTATCATATTGAGGACAAGCATCTTTACCAATCGGATTCATGGTATTGGAACTCCCGTCTTGCTTTCGACCTAAAACCCGTAACGATCCTTGCCGGAATACGCAACTGGCAGAGCATGAATGAATTGCTGATCGATCAGGAGGACCAAACTTCACCCTCATCCCTTGAAGAGATCGTGCTTCCCGCTGGTCAGGATGAACTGCGTTTTGATCTGTCCATCGTTTATGGATCGCCCCGGATAAAGCTCAGCGGTAAAGGATCAGTATCCTTGTTGACCGGGGATATAGAGTTTTCTCTGGGGTTGAGGTTGGCTCCGTTCAAAAACAAATGAAGCACAGGCTATAATCGACCGAAACTGTTTCATCTCACCTCTTGCCTGCTCCTGATAATCTCCTCTCATCTGTTTCTGATCAGCAGAACATCCGGCTAGCATCCCCATATCATTCCGGTATCATTTCCTGTCATGACAGGACATGATACCGGAATGATATGGGGATGATTCTGCTATGCTACAGAAAAGAATGGAGTAGTGAATAATGGGGTAACACTGGCTTCAGCCGGTCGTTGTGCTGGATTGATCCGGCACCTACTATGCTCATCAAACATCACCATCGGTTTATGATAAAAGCATAACTGTATGAATACGCACCGACTTAAGTCAGTGCAACGACCGGTTGAAGCCGGTGCTACCGATCATTAGAATTGGATGAATGTAAGCAAAGTCATGTCCGATAAGCGCGAACGAGCTGATAGTTCAATAGCGAATAACCTATTGAAGGGATGGTCCTTGCCTAGTATCTGTAGAGGGATCAAAGAAGAGGTTTATTTCTTCAGGGATTGATCCAGGCTGCGTCCCAGAAAGACATACTGCATCAAGGCATAAGCGCTGCCATAGATCTGACGTGGACGGATCGCGCCGCTGCGGATACTGTTCCAGAATAGCGGGATCAACCGCCAGCCTTTGCTGAGATAGACCCGTAAATAGGCTTTGGGCAGGCAGTCTTCGAGTTCTTTCGGCTTCATTCCCAGAGGCTTATAAACGCAGTGTGCCGCGTCAAACTTCTCCCAGTCGTAATGCAGGATGCGATCCTCACTGCGAAGCTTGTTGAACAGCTCTGTACCCGGGAAGGGGGTAAGGATCGAGATCAGGACGTAGCCGAGGTGGAGAGACTGGAAGAAGCGGATGTTCTTTTCCAGATATTCAGGCGTGTCGAATTCATCCGCGGAGCCGAGGATCATATACCAGTTGTGGGAAATATGGTTTCTATCGAGGATCTTGATGGCGGTTTTGATCGAGTTGAGATCGATCTTTTTGTGCATTCGTTCCAGAACTTCAGGAATCCCGCTCTCGATGCCGATCGAAACAAGGCTGCATCCGGCTTTGCTCATGAGTCCCATGAGTTCCGGATCGCGTACGATGCTATCAACCCTACTCATGCAGTTCCAGCGGAATTTGAGCCCCTCGTCGATAATGCTGCGGCAGAATTCGGTCACCCAGGCTTTATCGACCGTGAGGTTGTCATCGTGGAACCAGAAATGCTTGTACCCCCAGCTGAGAAATTCACGAATATCCGCCAGGACTGCCTCGACCTTGCGTTGACGGTATTTGCCGCCATAGAACGCCGAGATGGAGCAGAAACTGCAGTTGAAGGGACAACCCCGGCTGGAAACGACCTTGGGGGCAAACCCAAAGCCTGGAGCGATCAGATCTTTGGTGATCATGGGCAGGTTATCGAGATCGGAAAGGATAGCTATCTCATTATCGTTGTGATACTTTCCATCCTTGTAGAAAACGATGCCCTCGATCGATGGATATGGTTCTCCCGCTTTGAGAGAATCGAGCAACCCGACGAAGACTTCCTCGCCTTCACCGCGGCAAACATAAGTCACTCCGGTTTCTTCGATCACTTCCTTATACATAAAAGTGGCGTGATGCCCGCCAATGATGGTGGGAAGCTCAGGATACTTTTCCTTGAGATAGATCAATAGTTCCCGCACGACCGGGTAGGTAGAAGTCACGCAGGAAACGCCGATGATCTCTGGGCGGTAATTGCGGATATATTTGTCAATATCGCCCTTGCCTGCGATGACTACAACCGTCTGGTGTCCGGCGGTTTTCGCCGCTGCTCCGATATAGAGTATCCCCTGCAGGATCTGATTTCCACTCCGCAGGGATTCGAGCCCCATGGTGTGGGCTATCGGTGAAACGAGCAGTATTCTCAATGAGCTTCCCTCTCGGCAAGGCGACGAGACAGCACTGCCAGAGAGGCAAACATATCTACATACTCGACAATGATATCGGAAGGAACATGGATCTTGTGCGGAGTAAAATTCCAGATGGCTTTGACGCCGCTATGCACCATCAGATCAGCCACAAGTTGCGCAGCTTCCGGCGGGACGGTTATAATTCCGATGCGGATCCCATGCAGAGGCGCCATGCTCGTGATATCGAGAACGGAATAGACAGGAACTCCGTGGATCGTGGAACCGATCTTGGAAGTGTCGTTATCAAAGGCGGCGACTATGTTCAATCCCCGCTGTGAAAACTCCTGATAACCCAGAAGAGCGGATCCGAGATGTCCCACGCCGACGAGGTAGCTGGATGAAGTATCGCTCCAATTCAGCAACGCCTCGATGGCGCGGGAAAGCTTGCGGATGTTATAGCCATTTTGGGGGATATTTGTGATCCCGGTGTAGGATAGATCCTTGCGCACCAAAGTCTGATGCAGATCGGCAAAGACGGCGATCTTTGTCGCGGACACGTCTTTCAAACCAGCCCGGGTAAACTGCTTCAGAACTTCCAGATACTGGGGTAAGCGCTTCAGGGTAGAGGTCGGGATCTTATCCAAAACTGCTCCTATTCGATCGGGAAGGCGTTGATCAGCCCGTTGAAATTAAAGGTTGAGAGGATCGTACCGATCAGAACAACTATGACGATTACCAGCTTGAAATAGTCCTGAGCCTTGAGCATTGAGACCAGTTCAGCATTACGGGAGAGATAGGCTGAGGCGGCGTAGAATTCTTCTCCGATCAGTGTGTAGTCACATGTCGTAATAAAGAAAGGAACCTGCGTCACAGCATCCGTGGCAGCGATCTGGATCGCACCTGCCTGGTTGCCTGTCTCGGTCAGCAACAGAGCTTCCGCGTTGAAGAATCCCATATAGAAGACGGTTGCTACGCGTTCACGGATCGTGATACCGTTGACACCGGCGCAGAAGGGGAACTGGTTGTCCGAGATGAAGAAGATATCGCCCTGGTTGAAGGCATCAGGACGTCCTACTTCGCTGTAGGCACTCTGGACCATTTCCTGAGCCACTGGCATAACGAAATAATCGCAATGCGGGTTGATCAGGCGAATATCGAATTCTGCGGTCTTCTTGGCGATCTGGTTCAGGATCATCATGGAAGCGATAGTGCAGACATCTCCCAGGGTTCCCCAGCCGGGAACGAACATCACGGGTCTGCCCATTTCAGTAGCACGGCCGATCGCGTTGTCAATTTCCTGCAGACCGGCAATGGGACGGATATAGACTTCTTTTTTGCGGGTGAGGTTGATCCCGTAGATCACCAGAGCCATGAGAAGGATCATGGCAAAGAGAGTTATGGTCTTACTGCTGTCAAACCACTCTGACTTGGGATGCATATAGAGATCGCCCTTGGCATCCTTGAAGGGTTCGGAAAGATTCAGCATCGCGTTCCCATCTGTGACCATCAGTTGGTAGGAATAGGATTGGGAGTTCTTATAAAACTCTTTCAGGAAGATATTTCGCCATTCCTTTTCAGTTTTTGCCTTGAGCGATTTCTGATAGGTCGGATTGCTTTCGATGAATTTAAGATCCGCGGTGGCTTGAGCAAGGGGTTGGCTGATACTGTCCGGCACTGCCGCGCCGAAGGTTTTGGCTTGATCCTGCCTGGTTTTGATCTCCTTGCGAAGATCTGCCAGTTGTTTATTGAAGACATCACGGTAGATGGGGATGGTCAATCCGCTGGAACCTTTGTCGTCGGCAATAACGCTGACCACAGGGTCAATGAGCAGCCGGTCTGTTGCTTTATCATAACCGCTGATGCCCTGGAAGGTTTTCTCTTCCAGTGGAACGGCATGGTCATAGATCCGCACGATCGCGGAACTACGCAAACCCGGCAGGTACATTGGACTGGTCTTGGATTTGGTATAGATATCATAGAACAGCTCATTGATCACTTCGCCGTTGTGAATTATCTTCGTGCCGGCGAAACGCTTGTTCTTCTTGTCATAGACGATATGCTGCTGAGTCAGGTCTTTGCCTATCTCCTTTTCGCCCTTGACCTTGAGAGTGATGTCTATCTTCAGATCCTGAATATTGTTGTAACCCTTGGGGAGCTTCAGGGTGACGATGTGATCGACAAAGTGCTCAGTGACCGTACCAAGGTCATTACCCTTGGCGTCATGCAAAGCGAAATTGATGCGCTCGATCTGATAGGAATCATTCTTGGATATCTCGTAGTTCATGCGGAGTTTGGTCTTCGCTTCGTTGATATAGATAGCCTGAGTCACATAGGCGATCGGTTTCCCGAAAGCAACTACGAGGTAATCACCTTTATCGTTCTTCTTGTCCTCGATCTTGAATTTGGGAATGCTTGGGAGGTCTTTGGAAGTGGCGATCCTGAGCTCATGGCCGAGACTGCTCGATTGATTGTAGCCTCTGTCTATGTAGGAAAGCACAGGCACATAGTCCTGAAGATTAGCCGGCAAGTTCAGACCAGCCTGGGCCAGATCGACTGTGTGGTAATAGAAGGGTTGAGTAGCATAGACGGGCTCTTGAAAGACCTGAATGGCGAGATTCTGCCAGGACGCGCTAAAGACGGAATCAGGGGCCTTGGCATTCGCAGCTTCTTCTTGTTTATAGAGGTCGATCGCGCTCTTGGGAAGCAGCCATCCGTCCCACTGGGCAATGTCACTACCGGAAAGAGGAGGAGTCCATTCAAAATTGAGTTTGTTCGTGTCTTTGAGGTATGAGCTGTAAACTCTGGCGGAGCTCTCGGGACGGTTGTCTTGGGGGATCACCGGTTGGATATCGGCAGGAGGAAGGAATTTTCCCTTCTCGTTGACCGCCATTACGCTGTAATAGTACTTTGTCCCTGCCTTGGGGAAGGCATATATAGTCTCAAACTGGAACAGCTTGTATCCGCCGATGGTCTGGTCATCCTTTTTGATCTTCCTGTCATGCTTGTAGAGATGTGAATTGCTGATCAGCCCCGCGAAGGAATAGCGATCCATAAGGGAACCGAGCACTGCCGCGTTCTGGGGGCAACGCTGGTAAAACGGGCTGTTCGCGCCTTGCTGCTTCTCCTTTTTTAGCTTGGTCGGAGCAGATTCAAATTCGATCATTGGCTGGTCGCCACGGTCGTAATAGAAAAGTTCAGAGCTCATCACTCCAAGCTTGGGATCGACCTCGATACCTGTTAAAAAGAACAGGCTATCCGGTGACACTCCGCGGTAGATGTTGTACTGGATCACACGATTGGATTTGTGCAGTGGCGTCCATTTGAGGACAACACCCGCGCCATCATCGTTGGGCATATCTGTCGCGCTGAAATTCTGTATTTTACCCGCTGTGACTCTGGCTGATGTGCCGGAATCGACCGATACCAGCATCAAAGCACAGAGCAGCAGGGCTCCCGTGATCATTAAAGCTTTCTTCATTGTTTCCCCTTGAAACCGGGTTTAGCTACGTTGCCTTCCAAAACACTCTCCCTGTTATCAGCAATTGTCAAGAGAGCGACGCGCATCCGTCTCAAACGAGACCGATCCGCGTCACTCGCCCGGCAGAATTTACTTTATCAATCCCAGAACGTCATTGACCAGGAACTGAATACGTCCGATCAGCAACGAGATACGCGCCATCACTGTCAGACCGAAGGAAGCGCCGAAGCCGATCATCATATACCATTTACCCACATCGACGAACTTGCCGTATATACCCGTATGAGCTTTTGAAAAGAAGAAATACAGGAGCACGGCTATGGTTCCGAAGAAGATCAGGAAGAGGTTGAAGGTCTCGATCGGGACCATCGCCTGACGCATCTGAACCAGGATCGTGGCATGAATTCCCAGCGGCACAGAAGCGCCAACTGACATCATGGAGAAGGCTATGGGATAACGTGATAACCAGCCCAGTTTCCGGCTGAAACGGAAGAGATAGAGCATACCCAAAACGGCGGGAATGATCAATACCCACTGATGCTTCAGGACGATAGGCTGATACACGTAGGGAATGAAGGTACGGGTGTAGGTGAAGACCAGTCCGTATCCAAGGGAAATGCCGACCAGAAGTTGCTCGGACATCTGATAGAAGGGATTATCCTTGTACAGGAAGGAGAATATGCACAGGGTGAAGAATGCACCCACCAGATTTGACATTAATTCAAAAGACATGTTTTCCTCCCTAACTCACTTTGGCTTGTCTGGCTTTTTGGACGAAGTATCCGACGTTACCGATGATAATGAACAGAATTATCATGATATGCGCGACACTCTGGGCATTCATACCGATGCGGGCGACCTTGAACTTGTAAGGAATATCCCGGCTCATCTTCTTCAGATCGAGATAGGTGACCTCACCCATGGCTTTCCGCTGTTCAGGCGTGATCGCCGCCACGTCAACTTTTATCTGCCCCTTATCTTCTTTCCCGAGCTGACGCAGTAATCCGGCTTGCTCGGGATATTTGGCGACGAAGGCGTTGAAATCCGCCGGAGTGAACTTGGCAGTCGTCTGAGTCGTTATATTGATAAGTTCCTTTGTGGATTCATCCTTGAGGATCTCGCGACCGAAGGGACGTCCAGCCAGGATCTTCTTGCCATTGGCATCAGTCTTTACACGATAGTCGATACCGGCTTCGCGATAGCCGGCGAAGACATCGACCAGCTTCTCATATTCAGCAGCGCCTTTGAGACCGGAGAGCATACCGATCATCTGGCCGGACTGAAGGTAAGGATACTCGTCTGCGGCCATAACCGCGGTGACGCCCACAGCGACGTTCAGACCGAACTTGGGACGGGCATAGGTGATCCAGGTCATACCGGCGACTGAGCCGGAGAACTCCACGACGAGGTTCATCTCGTTGTAGTTGGTGATCCCCTTCATGATCGGCAGGTTCTCGAGCTTTCTGCCTTCCGCATCGGTGTTCATCGTGTTGGCAATGTTGTCACCCATACCGATCACCAAGGGTAAGGGAATGGGTTTGTAGCCAAAGTTACAATAGTCAACGCCGCTCTTGATATCGGGGAATTCTTCCTTGACGTTGTTGATGGCGTAGTCTATGATGGGAGCGCTGGAGGCGTACCAGGTCAGGGTAAAGACCTTGACGTTGCGCTCGAAACAATGTCTCAGGATCGCGACTTCCATGGGATAAAGCTCCGGCATGGTCGAGGCATCGTGGGTGATACTGAGCAGAACCGCTCTGTCTTCCCTCCCGGCGAATGAATCTATCATCTGATAGAGGTTCTCGGAAGGAGCAGTCGTCACGTTGTCGGAGTTGTAGGGAACCATCAGGGGAATGATGATGGCAAGCGCGACCACGATGTAGATATATCTGCGGTCCAGCTTCTGTATTCTTTCAAAAAACGTCATCTTCATACTCCTTTATCAATCACCGCCGCCCAGATATGAGCGTTCGATTCCCAATAGTATCTTCAAAGAAGTGGCAACCGAGCCAAGACCCACGCCGAGCATGATACCACGCTTGGAAGCAAGGTTTGGCACGTCTAGGATCCACTGTGAAATTGTGGGGAGATATTTGGAGATCTTGACTCCGAGGGGCACCTGAGCCAGCATCACGACGATCGCCGCGATCAGCAGGACAGTTGCTTCCGTGGATCTCGCTCTGAAGGCTTTATATGCCGCTGAAGCCATGTAGAAAGCCAATAGTGAGAACATGGTCGAACTCATGGGCATCTGCATATTCTCGAACATCCACATAAACACGCCACCCTTCTGAGTACCGCCGATAAAACCCGCAAGCGAGGTAATGACGAAACCGGCGAAGAAGAAATAGCTGTATTGCCATTTCGGCGCTTTGCGTTTGATCTTGTTTGAGTGCATCATGGAAAGGCTCATCACACCCAGCAGCATCGCAAAGGGAGCGGATGCCAAAGCCCACGGCATGTAGAACTTGTTATAAAATACTTCCTGCAGGATGTAATGCGGACTGAATGCCCAAAGCACCCAGACGATTCCACCAACAATCACGATGAGGAGCGGTATTGTTTTCTTCATTAAAAATACCTCTTTATTTTAGCGGCAATAGCAGTGTTAATCCAGTAATCTGGAAGGTTGCAAGGATTGCTCCGACGAATACGATGCTGAGGATGACAAACTTGAAGTAATCCTGTGCCTTCAGTGTTCCGAGAAGCATTGGTTCACGATTGAGATAGGCGGAAGCGGCATAGAGCTCTTCGCCGATCAAAGTATAGTCACAAGTGGTGATAAAGAAGGGGATCTGCGTCGTGGCATCTGTTCCGGCGATCTGCACCGCTCCGACAGCGTTTCCTGTTTCGGTCATCAACAACGCTTCCGCCGCGAAATAGCCGAGGAAGAAGTTCGTCGCCATGCGTTCACGAACCATGATACCATTGACGCCCGCCACATAAGCAAACTGGACATTGGTCAGATAGAACACCGAGTTTTTGTCATAGGTGTCCGGACGACCAACGGAATAGTGAGCTTCACGAACAATCTCCTGCGCGATGGGCATAACGATGTAATCATAGCAGGGAACGATCAGCTTGGTGTCATACTCCGCAGCTTTCTTGGCAACCAATCCAAGGATACCCAGGGAGGCAAGGGTCGCGACGTCGGACAAGCCACCGGCACCCATACAATAAAGCATCGGACGTCCCATTTCAGTCGCTCTGCCAATGGCATTGTCGATCTCTGCCAATCCTGCAATGGGGCGAATATAGAGGTCGCGTCCACGCTTGGCGAGGTTAACGAAGATGACAACAAACAGACCGAAGAGCAGGGTCGCGAACAACGTCACATACTTGTTTGTGTCGAACCAGTTCGAGACCGGTTTGTGGAAAACGGGCTTCCCGTCTTTATCCAGCTCAGGGGTGGTCTCGACAAATAGACCTTTACCGTCTGTTCTGACCACCTGATAGGTCTGATAGCGGCTGTAATCCTCTCTCAGGGAGGCGATATAATGCATGCGGCTACGTCTGCCTTTGATGCTGTTCGCCTTCTTTAATTCGGCATTAGAATTCAGCACTGCCAGAGTCTTATCCAGCTTCTCCAGTTGCTTGCTCATCTGCTCCAGCTCAGGAGGCGTGGGATTCATGGATCTCATCTGGGCGATCTGAGCTTTGAGCTCATCAGCTTGCTTTTTGGTTTGGTTGATCTTGTCGGTCACGTCTTTGAGCGCCGCGGCAAGATAGATGTTGGTATTGACGGTTTGTTCAGTCTTCTTATCGAAAGTCAGATCGATCTTGGAATCGATCAGGGAAACGTTGGCAACCTTCTCGCCTTTCTTCAGCGGTCGCTGGAAGCTCCGAGGCTTCGGTCCCGCGTAGGAGATGGTGACCAATTTGCCCTTGTCTATGTAATTGAAACCGTATATCTGCTTCTGCATAACCGTCGGATAGGCGATGGTCACGTCCAGATTATTATCATATGAGGTATTCTTTTTGACCAGGATCATAGTGTCAGAGCTCATCGAGCGGCGATAAACGACATTCTGCATGGATGAAACTTCGACGCCGTTGCGATAGAGCTGTTTTTCCGGCATCAGGGTCATCATCTTCTTGTCCCAGACGAGTTCCTGCTCCAGAGCGTAGTCCTTGATCTCTGGCTTACCCTTGAGGGTCATGCGCACCTTGAATCCCTTGGCATAGTCATAACCGGCTGGAACTTTCAGTACGATCGTGTTATCCTGATAATACTCATTGATCTTGGTGAAGGGTTTGGACTCACCCGGTTTGAAGAACTCAAAGTAGATGTTCTTGACTTTCTGGGTTTCGGCTTTATTCAGCTGATAGTTGATCCTCAGCTTGGTGTTTTTTGAATTCATGGAGCTTGTCTTCACCACGAACACAATGGGGTTGTCCCAGATCACGCTGAGACGGTCACCTTTATCATTTGGTTTGTCTTCGACGTAGTACGCTGGCATGGGTGGCAATGCCGCGCTGGTCATGATCCTGGGAGAGACCAGATCTGAGAAGGAACTGAATCCGTCTCCATCCATGAGTTCAATTGCATACTTGCTGCCCTGAACCTGCGCCAGTAGCGCGGCTGCCTGAGCCGGATCACCCAGCTGGACGGTCGTGTAATTCTTCAGGTTTCCGCCGCCCACCGGTCCGGGAGGCGTGACGGGATTACTGAATTTGAGCTTGGGGTCCTGAACCAGTTTCAGCTTTGCCCATTCTTCAGGAGTGACGCCATTGACCTGATGGATCTGATATCTGACCAGATCATCCTTGTAAAGAGGATAATCCCAATCAAAGCTCAGCGTAGCTTTGTCGCTGAGATAGACGCAATTGAGCGCTGGAGCGGGATCTGGAGGATTGGGAACAGGCGTCCCGGATTCTATCTTGGCATAGCTCTGGAACTGGTTGCGTTCATTGACTGCCAGAACGGTATAGTAGTACTTCTCGCCGGGATTGAGCATGGCGATGATCGTCTGCTTGTTCAGCTTCATTCCTGCATAGTACATGCTATCAGCCGGATCGGCAGAATGGGATTCAACACTGTTGTAATAGAGATGATTTTTATCAATAACAGAGATCAGCGTGAATTTCTTGCCAAGCTCCGCCAGCAGCTTGATATCGACAGGAGCCTTGCGATAGAGCGGACTCTTGAGATCCTGTTGTTTCTCTTTGCGTAGCTTTCTGGGGGAATTGACATCCAGCAATTCACTGCCGGAGTTATCGTAGTAATACATCTTGTCTGAAGCCACACCGGTTTTGACGTTTACGGGAATCGACTCCAGGAAGAACAGACTGTCCGGTGATACACCGCGATAAACTCTGTATTCTATGATGCGTTTATCTCGATCGAGTGGTTTCCAACTGAGCATGAGTCCGGTTCCATCATCACTGGGAACATCCTCGACCTTAAAGTTCTGAACCACATAATCATCCTTGGTTTGCTTCTTCTGAGCTGTCACAACAGATACAGCTACGATAAAGACTACGAGCAAGATCAGGATAAGGCGACGTTTGTCCAACCTCATAGGCGGTCTCCTCTTTCTATAATTCATTCTGGTTTTTAGCTTTTTATCACAACTCCAAAAGAGTGCTTTTATGTCAATCTCTTTTTTGGCAGATCTGCCCAAGCCCGACACGCCCAAATATGCCACAATATCCTGAATCTAACAAGAATCCTGCAGGCTAAGATCATATCGCCCGCGGAGCATTGACAATCCCCCCGGCTTAGATTATATTAGCCTATACAGAGGTTAGTTATGGATTGCGTATTCTGCTCGATCAGCGTTTCCAATTACATCCTGGAGAACGAACATTTCTTCGTCATTGAGGACAAGCATCCCGTTTCCAAGGGGCACCTTCTGATCATCTCAAAGCGTCATTTTGAGGATTACTTTGGCATCTCCGCTGAGGAATCCGTCTCTCTGAGAGATATAACCCTGAAAGCCCGTGAACATCTCATCTCCCGCTATTCTCCCGTGGCATTCAATCTCGGAATGAACTGCGGCAGCCACGCGGGGCAGAGTGTCTTTCACTTCCATCTGCATCTCATCCCGCGCTACACCGGAGAACGCAGATCAAACCTCCGGGGTCTGCGGGAATTCATCAGAAACACGATTTAGGAGCAGCAATGAGACGTCTATCAGCTCTTTTTGTCTCTCTCTGTCTTGCCTTCTCTCTTATGGCAAATGATGATTCCGACTATCTGCCCGGCAAGGTTGTGATCAAGATCCGCAAGGAGTTCTTCTCCGAATCAGCCCGCTCAGTGGGTAAACTCGGCGTACCCGCTCTGGAGAGCTCTCTGAACCGCATCGGCATCGCCAATATCTCCCCTCGCTTTCAACTTAATGATAAAAGAAGCCTCGACCACGATATCCGTCGCCTCTATCTGCTGGAGTTCGATCCTGCCCGCAGCCCATTGGCGGTGATCAACGCCCTGAACCGAGACCCTGCCATCGAATATGCCGAACCCATCTATATCCGCCAGACTCTGGCCCTGCCGAATGATCCGCTATATAGCCCGGATTACTTCACTTCCATGCAGGCTCCTGCCGCCTGGGATATCCACAAAGGCGAGCTTGGCTCTCAGCAGACGGTCATCGCCATCGTGGATACCGGAATGAACTGGAAGCATCCCGATCTGGGTCCCAACGTCTGGAATAACCTCGGTGAAGACGCAAATTCCAACGGCTATACAATGTATCATAACGGCACCACTTGGGTCATGGATTCCGGCGACCTCAACGGGATAGATGATGATTCCAATGGCAAGATCGACGACCTCATCGGCTGGGATTTTATGCTGGACGCAACGGGCGCTCAGGCAAACGACCCTCTGGAAGGGGGAGGCCATGGCACCTACGTTTCCGGACTTGCGGGTGCCCGAACCAACAACTCTGCCGGAGTCAGCAGCCTAAGCTGGAACGTGACCCTGATGCCCATATCCTGCACCTATCCTGCCCAGAGTTCCAGCATCTTCAATGGCTATGAAGCGGTTATTTACGCCGCCGAGAACGGAGCGGACGTGATCAACTGCAGCTGGGGCGGCACTGGCTATTCCGCCGCTGAGGACGACGCGATCGATTATGCCTATTCCCTCGGTTCGATCATCGTTGCCGCCGCGGGAAACAGCAACAATCAGATACCGCTCTACCCCGCTGCTTATCCCAAGGTCATCGCCACAGCCTCGCTCATGAACAACGGCACCAGATGGAGTGGCTCGAACTACGGTGGCTACATCGATCTGGGTGCGCCAAACGAAGCAGTTGGCTCCACTTCCGGAAGCTCTTATGGCACTTCGACCGGAGCGACTTCTTATGCTTCACCCATCGCCTCAGCCATGTTTGCCCTGCTCAAATCCTACCACCCTGCCTGGACCCAGGAACAGCTGATCAACCAGGTCAAGGGCACCTGTGACGATATCGACGCCCTCAATCCCGGCAAGGAAAACCTCCTGGGGGAAGGTAAGCTGAATGCCTATCGAGCTCTTTCCGAGACCGATCCCTCAGTTGATCAGGAGCTTCGCCTTGCCTTGCTCGAGGTCGGTGCCCCCACGGATGCCAATGCCAATCACGCCGTCGAAGCAGGCGAAACCTTCTCCCTGAATCTCACCCTGAGAAATTATGCCTGGGGGGTATCTTCACCGAGCGCGATCTTTACCCTCAGCACGACGAGTACCTACGCGGTGATCAATTCCAATTCTCTTACACACTCCATCCCGGCTGACGACCTCTTCCAACTCACCGATGCCTTCTCTGTGACCATCCTTCCGGGAACCATGTCCCGCTACATCAGCTTTACGCTAAGCGTCGTGGCTGACCTGCCCATCGTCAATGGCGCTTCCCTGACTTTCCAGGTTCTCGTGCAGAACGGAGGTATCTTCGTCTGGGAAGGAACAGCCAGCGCGCGGGATATGAGCGGATCCTACATCAAAACCGTGCTCCAGGCAGATTCCCGCTGGGTCGTCTATGGCACGACCTTTCCGGCATCATTCTACAGCTTTGAAGCAGTCTTCCTCTCCTTCGGCCAGCCGGGTTCCCAGATCCGCCGTTTTGACAGCCTGCTCATGTACAACGCCGTCAAAGAATATCTCGAAGCCGGAGGTAAACTCTATATCGAGGGCGGAGACGTGGTCGGATTCGATCTGGGCTACTATCTCACGGATGTCCAGGGCAGCCTCGATGCCAACGAGGTTCTCTGGCCCCTGCTGGGCATTCAGAGCGGCGAAGATGGCAGCACGAACGTCATCGATGGTCTGAGCGGAGTGGCGAATCTTCCGACCCAGGGAATGGGCTTCAGCTCCTCCCTCCAGACCAACAACACCTATATCGACAAGTTCCAGCCGCTTGCGCCCTATGGGATGACTGCGCTGATCGAAAGCAACTATGGCAACGTCGGGATCATCTCCCTGGGTCAATATGGCCAAAGAACCTTCGTCTTCAGCTATGCCGTGGAAGAACTGGTCGATGCCACGCTTCCCTCGACCCGTGCGAATCTGATCCTCCAGATCATGGATTTCTTCGATTCCACTGAGCTCAGTATCCCTCTCGAACCCGATATACTTTCTCTTCCGGGAACGCCACATCCCGAGACAAGGCTAAGCTGGTCTCCCGTTCTGGGAGCGACCTACTACAAGGTCTTCCGCTCCTCAGATCCGACAGGAGGTTGGATCCAGATCGGCTGGACCCAAAGCACAAGCTACAACCTGACGGAGCTTGATCCTTTAGGCTTTTTCCACATTGTCGCAGCTACCGGAGCTCTTCCCTGAGAAAACTTCGCTGTCGCAGAGATGACTTCCGGCTATCATCTTGCTATCCCCTCTCTATCATCTTACGTCATGACGTAAGATGATAGAGAGGGGATAGTGGCAAGATTGAGGTGAGAAAGTTCATGGGTTTGTGGGGTTAGTGGCTGTTGGGGGGTGGCAAATAATGTTTGCCACAGTGAGCAGGGCTCGCTGAGTGTGGGAAACCATCGCCTCTTCCGAACAGATTTCAGCTACCCGATGTGCGCGTGCTGGATTGTAACACTGGCTTCAGCCGGTCGTTGCACTGACTTTAGTCGGTGCGTAGCCAGATCATAGACATTTGATCTGGATGAGTTGATGCTAATACTAAACAAATTTCGGCAGACCGAAGTGTGCACTGTGGAGGTTTCGACAGACAAATACCTCCTGCCGGCTAAAGCCAGAGAAACGACCGGCTGAAGCCAGTGTTACGTGCGGGATGGTCTGTTTTCTAAGAATTAGCTTGACAAATTCCACAAGGGAGAGCGAAAAAGAAAGATAATGAAAAATACGCTGGTTTATTTCAAGGCTGTGCTGTCCATGCTCTTTTGGGCGTTGACCTTCGTCTGGATCAAGATCGCTTTCCAGGAGGGTTATCGTCCTTACGAGATAGTCTATCTGAGGCTGATATTTGCCTCGATCCTGCTCTTTGGTGTGATGCTTTTTAGCGGAAAATGGGAAAAACTGAGTCCTCGCGACATGGGTCGCCTGGCTTTGGTCTCCTTTAGCGAGCCTTTCGCCTATTTCGTCGGTGAAGCTAATGGCTTGCAATATGTTAGCTCCACTCTTGGTTCGCTGATCATCTCTTTGATCCCGATCGTGACCGCAGTCGGCGCTTGGCTCTTCCTCAAGGAGAAAGCCGGAAAGCTGCTCATCATCGGGCTTCTGGTTTCGACCGGAGGCGTCGTGGTCATGAGCCTGGGTAGCAGTGATCTGCATGCCACGCTCAAGGGCGTCCTCTTTCTGCTCGTTGCCGTCTTTGCCGGGATGTCCTATGGCCTGTTGGTAAAGAGGCTGACGCATAGCTACAGCGCGCTGACGATAGTTGCCTGGCAGAACGTTTTTGGTCTGATGTTCTTTACACCGCTTTTCCTTTACTATGATTTTGGGCACTTTACCATGATGCCTCAGAGTGGCCTGGGCTTGCTGACCATCTGCGCGATGTCGTTGTTTGCCTCTGTGGGCGCCTTCCTGCTCTACACAGGAGTGATCAGGGATCTGGGGGTGATCCGCAGCAACGTCTTCACCAATCTGATCCCGGTCTTTACCGCGGCTCTGGCATATCTTATATTGGGAGATTCGCTGACGCTGAGGACTATCGCGGGCTTGGTTCTTACCATCGGCGGTCTGATGCTTTCGCAGTATCACGACCTCAGGTCATTGCATCGGCGGGTGTGGCAAAAATAAGGCGTTCTGGAATGGATTCTGCATAAATAATGAATATAATGAATATGAAAATACTGTGGAGGTTTTATGCGTCCTGAAACACGGAAGCTGATCCTTTTGACTTTAATGCTGTCGATGGTTGTTATGCTTGTGGCTCAGAATGTCACATTCAGCGTCAGCCCATCGTCACTCAAACCGGGAGACAAAGGTGTCCTCAAAGCGACGCTTTCTATCCCTTCCGGCAAGCATCAGACTTACAATCCTCAGAGTCCTGATTTCCCCGTGCTGGAAGTCAGCCACCCCGATCTGATCTTCGCGCCGACCTATTATCCCAAAGCGCAGAAGACAGTTTCCGCCGAGGAATGGGTATATTCAAGTTCGCTTACCTTGAGCCGGAGCTTTACCGTCAAGGCATCCGCCAAGCCGGGAACGCTTAGCCTGAAGCCAGTCTTTACCTATCAGATGTGCTTCGATACGGGTATGTGCGAACCCCCGGTGGACGTGGAAGGCACGGCAAAGCTCACTCTGGCAAAAGCCGAAGCCAAGGAAGAAACCAAACCGGAAGCGGACAGCGTGATCGCTCCTGTGGTGGCAGGTATTACGGATAGCGCCGCGACGACTGAGCCTGAACCAGCCACGCCTGTTAAATCCCCCATCTCCAAGATCCTGAAGTATCTCCTGCTTGCCTTTATCGGCGGCGTCATCATGAATTTCACCCCCTGCGTGCTGCCGGTGCTGACCATTCGTGCCATGAGCATCGTGAATCAGGCGCATGAGGACAGGAGCCTGATCTTCAAGAACTCGATGGCTTATGCGGCGGGCGTGATGGTTTCCTTTGTCGCTCTGGCGATCGTCTTTATCGTCCTGAAACTCGCCGGCGAATCTGTCGGATGGGGCTTCCAGTTCCAGAGCGTGACCTTCACCCTGGTGCTGACCTCGATCATCTTCGTCTTCGCTCTGGCGCTACTGGATGTGTTTCTGATCGGCGCTCCGGGTATGACAGCCGCCTCCAAGGCTTCCGCCAAGAAGGGTATCAGTGGTTCATTCTTTGGCGGAGTTTTCGCCTTCCTGCTGGCGACTCCCTGTTCCGCGCCTCTATTGGGCACGGCAGTGGGCTTTGCTTTCAGCCTGCCCTCATGGCTGATGCTGGTTTTCTTTGCCTTGATCGGGCTGGGCATGGCATTCCCTTTCATTCTGATCGGATTGTCTCCCAAAGCTTTGAAGATCATCCCCAAGCCCGGAGAATGGATGAATATCTTCAAGGAGGTCATGGCTTTCGTGCTGTTCTGGCTCGTCTATACGATGCTCAAGAGCATCCTGGGGCTGACCAGCGGAGATTATCTCCTGCACGTCTTGCTCTATCTGGTCGTCCTTGGTCTGGCTGCCTGGATGTACGGCAGATTCGTCCGTCCGGAGCATTCCAAGGCTACTCAATGGATCTTCACGTTACTGACGGTGCTCCTGGTCGTCTTTGGCGCGATGAAATATCTGCCATACAAGGAAGCACCGGCAAATGCCGCGACCACGGAAAGTGGAGCTCAGGCTCCCGCGAACCACGCTCCGGAAGGCTGGCTGGCTTTCTCGCCTGAACTGATGGAGAAGCTCCTTAGCGAGGACGCTCCCGTCTTTGTGGATTTCGGTGCTGCCTGGTGCAAGAACTGCGCCGCCAACGAAAAGAACGTGCTCTTTACCGATGATATTCTCAAGGCTTTTAAGGACAAAGGAGTAGTATTGGTTAGGGGTGATTATACGAAGCAGAATCCCGATATGCTGAATTGGATGAAGAAACACCAGCGCGTGGGAGTGCCGTTCAACGCGCTCTACGTCAAGGGACAGGAAACGAAGCTCTTCTCCGAGATCCTCAGCAAGAAGGCGATCCTTGATGCCCTGAATGCTTTACCCGGAGCGGGAAAATGAAGTATTTATATCTGATCATAGCGGCAGTTGTCATGCTGAGTTTGGTCTCCTGCGACAGATTCGATCACGAGCAAACGCCGATCAATTTTAACGCGGAGCTGTTCCTGCCCCTGCAGAACGCTTTGAATGCTGCCTCGCAGGACAGTCTGGACGCGGTCATGGCGTTCTATGACGATGAGTATCTGCATGATGCCGTGAATAAGGCTCAACGCCGTGACTTCTACAATTCGCTGTTCGTGCTCTATGGAGATGATATCTCCTTCTCCACGGTCTTCAGCAGCTACAACGCAAATGACCAGAGCGTGAGCTGGGAACTGCAGGTCTTTGCCCCCGCGGTGAAGACGCCCGTGCGTACCGTGGCGTTCACCAACGAAAAGCTGGTCAGGAACGGTGATCAATGGACGTTCTACGGCGACCGGATCATTGACCTGGTGCAGGGTGACAGACAACGCGTGATCATTGAGAGCTTTACCTATACGACGTGCCCGAACTGCCCACTGGTCGAAGAAGTCATGCACAGCCTGCAGGCGCAGTATCCGGCACAGTTCAGCTATATGGAATATCACATGGGCGACGCTCTCGATATCGGCAATAGCGATATTTTCAGCTATTACGGCTATTCCGCGATGCCCGCCTCGGTCTTCCAGGGAATGGAGAAACGCATAGGCGCCAATCCTGAGACATTGGAAGCCTATATTGCTTTCGTGAACAATATGGTCACCGCTACACCTACAATGCATCTGAATGATCTGGATTACTCCTTCTCAGGGCAGACACTTTATGGAAGCGTCACGCTCGAACCCACCTCGGGAACGATCGATCCAACGAATCTGCGTCTGAGATACGCCCTGATCGAGAAAGTCTCCGCTCTGACGAATTCAGCCGGTGTCCCCTGCACGAACGTGGTTCTCGCCAAAGGCTCCCTGGATATCAGCGGCAACGATCTGAATCAGCCAGTGACCTTCAGCCTGCCTTTCACAGGAACCCTGCCGTCCGATACTTCGCTGGTGATCTTCGCGCAGAAGATGCCCACACCTTTTACCAATAACGCGCCCATCTACAATGGACTGGAAATACCCGTCACCGTACCCGCAAGATAATGGAGGAACAATGAAACGCTTTTTGATAGTACTTATAGTGATCATCAGCCTGGGCATGCTCTGGGCTGATCCCATGCCCGATTTCAAGCTTACGGACATCAACAACAAAGACATCGCCCTGGCTGATATCCTCGGCAAAGGACCTGTGATCGTGGATTTCTGGGCATCCTGGTGCAACCCCTGCAAAACCGCCATGCCCTATCTGAACGATCTTGCCGTTAAATATGATTCCCTCACGGTCGTGCTGGTCTCCGTTGACGCACCCAAGGATATCGTCAAAGCCAAGAACTTCCTCAAGGGCAAGGACTTCAAGTTCATCCCCCTCTTCGACAGCGAGAAGATCCTCGCCAAGAAGCTCAACGTTTCCAACGTCCCGCATACCTTTATCCTGGATAAGACAGGCGAGATCGTGCTTCAGCACATCGGGTTCGAACCCGGCGCGGAAGTTCAGTATGAGGAACACGTCAAAGCTCTCCTGAATCTCCCCACGGAAGCGGAATAAACCTATGAGATCAGCCCTCCGATCCCTGAGTCTGATCTGCCTGCTGCTGCTGGCTCTGATGCCGATAGTGGCGCAGACCACTCTCCAGCTCAACGGCTTGAACGAGACGCAATTCATCTATCGTACAGCGGAAGACTCTCTCAATGCCTATTTCAGAGATTCCTTCGGTTTCAATCTGGACTATCGTAATTTCAGCTTCGGGATGAAGTTCATCGCCGAACTGCCCAAATACAAGATCAATCAGGATCAGCTTATCGATGAGTTGAGCCCTGAGGTGCTCTCCCTTGCCTGGAAAGAGCTCTACGTCAAGTACGAAAAGAACTCCTTTGCCATTCAGGGCGGCACGATCAGCGAAACCTTCGGCAGCGGCATGAACTTCCGCGCCTGGGACGACGTTGAGTTTGACGAAGACAACCGCCTGGACGGTTTCTATCTGAAATACACCGACAAGATCAAACTCAAAGCCCTCTATGGCGCGATCAAGAACGCTGCCGATCCCACGATCTGGGATCTTGCCTATGGCGCCGATGCCCAGTATCCTGTCCTGGATTTTCTCACTCTGGGGGGCACCGCTCTTGCGCTGCGAACCCATACCGCCACAGGGAACTATGATCAGCGTGATGTCTTTGGCGGAAGGCTAAATCTCACCCGCGGCATCATCGAACTGAATGGTGAATACTCTGTCTCGAAGCTCTATAAACGGGAAAACGCTGCTCCGGCTCTCGACGGGAGCGGGATCTATCTAAACTCCTCCGTGAACGTTTACCCCGTGACCCTGGGCCTCGCCTACAAGCGGTATGAGGACTTCAGCTACCGCCTCCAGGATCTGCCCATGGCAAACTATCACAATGAACCGCTCGAGGACACCAATCCCGGTATCAGCGAAGAAGGACTGCAAGCCAGTCTCAGCTGGAACATCAGTGATCAGCTCAGCTGGACGGGTGACTATGCCGAAGCCTGGAACCTGGAGAAATTCAAGCACATGAACGATCTTTACACTTCGCTGGATTACGTCCTGGGCGATATCCTGATGGGTGCAGAGTACTCCCATATCGAGAAGAATAATGACGACGCCAATCTCTGGCAGAAAGAGCTGACCCCCGCAGTGCACGTCGCTTTCCCGCTTCTGGGACATAGCCTGACCCTCAAGGCTGAGCATACATACTTGGTCAAAGAGAAGATGGAGACCGTTGACGGGATCTATCAAACCGTCGCGACCGACCATTGGGAGCCACGGCTTCAGGCGGACTATGCTATCGGCAAATTCTCCTTCTCCGCCTCAGCGCAGTCGCATTGGGAAGATATGGGAGCCATGATGGATTCCCGCTATTGGACAAATCTGGAAACTAAATACGCCGCCTGGGATCACACAGATCTCACTCTTTTCATCGGTAAAGAGGCAGGCGGAAAAGTATGCCGCAATGGCATCTGCCGTTACGTCGCGCCCTTCGAAGGCGTCAAGCTCGAAATAACCACCCGATTCTGAGGTAAATACATGAAATACACCTTTATTATCCTGATCCTGATCTGCGGGGTGCTCTACGCGAATCCCGCCTATTATCCCCTGACGACCATGGGAGAAGGTTTCTATTCCCTCGGTTGCGTCTCCTGTCCAGATAGCTATGCCGGATTGGACGTCATCGATCAAAACACCCATCCCGGCGAGTTCTTTGACCTCCGTTATTACATCAATTCCGGCGATCTCACAAACCCTCAGGTCGAAAACCGGTTCAATTATTATGAAGTATTCGGAACGCCCTCTCTGATCCTGAATGGCAAGACCCGCATCGATGGCGGAGGAACTGAGATCGTGGATGGCTCCGCCTACACAATCGGACTGAACAGCTACCGCTATGGCTCGTCTCCTCTCAAGATGCAGATCACAAACTGGCAGGCTTCGACCGGACAATTAACCGGAACCATCGAACTCAAGGCTAGTATGGATCTGATCAACGTCAGCAAGTTTTATGTCCTGATCGAGAACGATCCTGCCACGGGAGTCAACCATGTGGTTCGCGATATCGCCTCCGAAACCTTCGATCTCAGCGGGATAGGCAACACAAGTCCCCTCAACCACACCTTCACGATCCAGCCCACCTGGAATCAGGCAAATCTCTGGGTCGCCGCATTCGTTCAGCTTCCCGATCACTCCGTCCTGCAAGCAACATCTTCACTGGAACTGCCGACCTACCACCTCCGCGCCGCCATGGACTGGGATCACTACCAGGTCATCCCGGCAGGTCAGAGCTATACGTCCTCACCTTTCTGGCTCTTCAATCTTGGCGCGAGCGACAACTATGAGATACAGATCATGGTCGATAACGCACCCGCAAACTGGTATTTCAACTACTGTGATGAAGACGGCTATTGCTATCCCGGTTCCTTCCCCGTGCCATTCTCTCTTGCGGGAGGGGAAACCAAGGGACTCCATCTGAACATCATCGTAGGAGACAGCGGAATCGCCAACTTCCACTTCCAGATCACTTCCGCTGGACTGGGAACCTACACCATACCCTTTAAACTCAGGACCGATGACGTCGCGGCAGATGATCCTCTGCTCACTCCTGCAACCCTCAGCCTGGGCGACAACTTCCCCAATCCCTTCAGAGGAAAGACAACCCTGACAGTCAATTCCCAAAAAGCACAGGGAAGCGTCACCATCGACATCTTTAACATCAAAGGACAACGCATCGATAGCGTGAACCGCACAAATCTTACTGCCGGGCGCACCGATCTGGACTGGACTCCCGCCTCCGATCTGCCTTCCGGTGTGTATTTCTACAAGCTCAGAGACGTGAGCGACAGCCCGATCAAGCGACTCTTGCTCGTGGATTAGAACCCCGTAGCAACGGCTTC
>DAOPZE010000004.1:0-1473 GCA_035353255.1 Candidatus Cloacimonadota bacterium | reverse complement strand
ACCCCGTAGCAACGGCTTCCAGCCGTTAGATATCAGGAGACTAAATGGAGATAAAAGCCGTCATCAACAGCCGTCACAGCGTGAGGAACTTCCTTCCGCACCCCATCCCGCACGACATTCTTCAGGAGATCCTCGAGGCCGGGCAGAACGCGCCCTCAGCGCAGAATAAGCAGCCCTGGCGATATCTCGTGTTTCAGGGGAAGGACAAGATAAGTGAATTGGCTTCTCATTGCGGTCTGATCGGACTTTCGAACTATTTCATCAAAACAGCTCCCTGCGTGATCGTCGCTTGCGCCAATACTCAGGCAAACGTCCGCATCAACAAGCAGGATTATTACCTCGTGGATACCGCCATCTCTTTTCATCAGATGATCCTAACCGCCTGGAGCCTGGGCATCGGAAGCTGCTGGATGGCAGCCTTCAGCGAGAAGAAAGTCCGCGATTATCTTCGCATACCTCCACATTGGCGAATCGTTGCCATGAGCCCTTTCGGCTATCCCGCGGAGAAGAAAAGCCTCTATGGAAAGTTCCTGAGCGCGGCTTCTAATAGCTCCGAACGCCTTCCCCTCTCCAAGATCATACGGTTCAGATGAACAGATGAACAGATCAGCAGATTAGCAGATGAACGGATGAGTTTACCGCGCGCTCTATCATCTGTTCATCTGCTAATCTTCTGATCTGTTAGTTATTAATTCGCCTTATCGTATGCCAATTTCAACCAGGCGATCACCTCAGGAGTGATGTCTTCCAGTTTATTAATCTTGATCTTGTGAGTGCACATTCCGGCAGCGGGAAGCTCTTCCAATATCCCTTCCGCGGGCTGATCCTTTAGCTTCAGAGCGAGATCGAACCTCACTTTCGAAGCTGGAGTCAGCATGGCGAACTGCACGTTTCGGCGCAGACTCACGTAAGAATTGCGGGGAGCGACTTCCAGATCATCGCCAAATCCCTCGGCAATCGCGATCAGCTTGTCATAGATAGGCTTGAGCTGCTCCTTTCCGGTGTATTGACGCTCGATCAAAGTCTCCGGACTATCCGGCCCACCCGCTGCCCTTATCTTGGAATTGTAGATGATCAATCCCGCGTAACCCTGCCCCATACCATATTCTTTTTTCAGGAACTTGACTTTATCGCTCGTTCTGGTCAGCGGCTCGGCATCAATGATCCGGATCCATTCGTCCAGGTTCTTCCCCGTCTTCTTTTCAAGATTATGAGCCATGCTCGCCCAGGCTTTGTCTATTTTATTCTCACTCATTATTATCAGTCTCCCGGTATATATTCTAATGACAATCTAAACCGTGATGGAGATAATACAAGCTGGTTTGATGATCTGCCCGCAAAACAGATGAATATGGCAACCTCCCGTTTCCCGATATCACGAAACCCGTATGGCGATATCTCATAGCCAGTAGGGCGAGATCCCATAGCGAGGGTGTGGAGCGATAGCGGAACCCCTCGGACAACGGCGCGAAT
>DAOPZE010000003.1:14234-56104 GCA_035353255.1 Candidatus Cloacimonadota bacterium | reverse complement strand
GATTAGCGGATTAACAGATTAACAGATTAACGGATTAGCGGATTAGCGGATTAACGGATTAACAGATTAACGGATTAACAGATTAACGGATTAGCGGATGAATGGGGGTTAGTGAGTTATTATGTAGCCACGTCATCCTGACGTGTGCAAGACCACGATATTCTGAGCGACAGGATGTCGCTCCTACTGGGTAGCCACGTCATCCTGACTTAGGGATGAACCGGATATTTGCGCGACAGGATGTCGCTCCTACTGAGTCAAATCTGTAGTTCGGAGAGCTTTTGTTTGGTGATGTCGATGTAGTACTTTGCTTCGCAGGCTGTGAAGAGTTCCAGAGCTTGTTCCAGCTTGGAACGTGCTTCGTCCTGCCTGTCGTTCTCGAGATCGAGCATGGCGAGGTTGAACCAGGCTCTGCCGCTGCCATCCTGATCGCCGACCTGGCTGAGGATATCCAGCTGTTTATGATAAAAGTCGGACGCGGTGGCCCAGTCCTTGTCCATCTTGGCGATGTTGCCGAGATTGCCATAGGTGTGCGCGATGCCTTCCCGGTCGTTGATCCTGAGCTGGAGGATGAGGTTCTGCTCATAGATCTCTTTGGCTTCCCGATAGTTGCCGTGTTTGAAGTGGTTATCGCCGATGGCGTCGTAGCAGAAAGACTTGCCGCTGTCATCACCGATGCGTTCGGCAAGTTCCAGGGACTGAAGAAAATAGCTGATGGATTCGTCGTGCTTTTCCTGATAGGCGAGGAGTTCGCCCATATCGTAGATGATGATGGATTCCTGCAGCAGGTTGCCGATGTGGCGAGCGATGATCAGGCTCTTGCGATAGTGTTCCAGCGCACCGTCATAGTCGCCCTGATTACGCAGGAAGGTGCCGATATTGAGCAGAGCTTTGGAATATCCGTTGCGGTCACCGCTCTTTTCGGCTGTATCCAGGGCGGCGCGGTAATACTTGATCGCTTCCTGTTTCTGTCCCAGACGCGAGAGGTTGATCCCCGTTCCCGCCAGAGCGATGCGCTTGCCGACGGGATCGTTGAGCCGGTCTGAGAGTCGGGCTTTCTCGTGGTAGTAGGTGAGCGCCTTGCGGTATTCTCCCTGATTGGAATAGAACTGGGCGATCACTCCCGCGAGGGTGTTCTGCTCCGCCGGAGAACCGCTCAGGACGAGCTCTTCATAGAACGGCAGGGCTTTCCGGGTGAAAAGCTCGATCTCGTTGTGGCGCAGAAGGGCTTCCATAAAGTCGATCCGCATCTGACGGCTGATGACAGAGTCTTGCACTTCTGCCAGATGTTCATCCAGAAAATCACGCATCAGATCGAACTGGCCGGTGTTGTTATAGTAGCGCACCCAGAGGCGTAAGTAACGATCACGGGCTTGACCTTTGGCATTAAGGAGGGCTTTTTGCTTCTCGAGGAATTCCCGCGCCAGATCATTTTCGGCAAGGCTGAGCCTGATCTCCACGGTGCTGAGTTTCGCGCTCATTCTTGCCGTGCCGGTATCCGCGGAGTCTGCCACCATTTCATAGTACCTGAGGCTAAGTTCAAAGGCTCCGATGTTGAGATACTGCTCCGCCAGGATACCTGCCCAGAGGGTGATCTTTTCCTTTCTGCCGGTCTGGATATAGTGATGCGCCACCAGTTCCAGCAGTTCGTTCTCTCCATTCTTGTAACGCTCTTCGTAGTATCCGGCGACGGTTTCGTGCAGATGGATCTTATCCGAGAGCAGGATGGTGCGATAGATGCTTTCGCGGAGGAGGGGATTGGTAAAGCAATATACCGGAACAGGTTCCAGCTCCGTAATGCTGAGGATGTTCTTGTCCGTCAGGGTTTGAATATCAGCCTTGAAAACATCGGGTTCCAGCTCAAAGATCTCGCAGAGTTCTGCTTCGCGGAAGGGTCTGCCATAGATGCTGGCGATCCTGGCGGAACGTTGATTTTCCACGCTGAGATGCTGGTAATCCGCCAGTAGCAGGTTTTCCACGCTATCGGGGATCAGTCCCTTTGCCTGAAGGGTGTTGATATCGGGAAGGGTGATCATGTCCGAAGCTCCGGCGCGCACCTCTCTGATATGCTGAACCATTTCGCTCAGGAAGCGGGGATTGGCTCCTGTGACGCGGATGAGTTCACTGGTCGCTTCCGGGGTCGCCAGCGGCAGGAAGTGACGGATAAAGGCGGTTCCTTCAGTGACGCCGAAATTGGACAGGGGAATGCTGACTTTGCGGAAATACTCATCGCTGATCCTGATAGCTGAGGATGCTGAGGAGAACACGACCATGGCGCCTGCGGCGAGATTACGCTTTGCCAGGGCTTTGATCAGAACCTGGGATTCGGGATCGAAATGATCCAGAGGATCGATGACCAGGCAGTCAGTTGGATCATAGAGGGCAGCCAGGATATCGAACAAGACGGCTCCGGCAACCTCGGCTTCGCTCTTCGCCTGAGCCGGATCCAGGAGAGTATCCTGCCTCAGAAAGTGGAGAAACGCCTCAGGATCAAAGCTGATCCCATGAGCGGAACACCAGCTGAGCAGTTCCGGATACTGGCGGACAAAGTTCTTGATCCCCAGAAGCTTGCGGATGCCGCGATAGAAGAATTCCAGGCGCATGTTCCGCACGAACTCATCGGCGCGGAAAAGATGGAAGGGTCTGCCGCTCAAAAGCAGTTTCTCGCAGAGATACCAGATCAGGTAGGATTTTCCGGTGCCTGTGGAGCCATGAAGATGGACTATGCATTCTCCCTTGGGGGTGATCGCGGTATTGAGCAGAGCGGTTTTCTGCCAGGAAAGGCAGAGAGGGAAGCTTCGGAATTGGTTCTGATATTGAGACCACTGTTCCGGAAGTTCCCTGATCAGCTTGTGGATCTCGACCTCTCCGCTGATGCCTTTGACCGCGCTTTTGGCGATGAACTCGGTCTCGAACTTCATGGAGATCCTGGGGATGATCTCCTGAGACATACAGATCTGTCCGTTATCCGCGTAGGACATCAATCTGGCGGCGATGTTCACGGCGTTGCCGATGATCCCATACTCGCGCCGGCGTTTGGCGCCGATGATCCCGCAATAAATGTTGCTGTAGTTGATTCCAAGGCGGACGTTGAGGGTCTCGGTAGGTATCTGGGTGATCCGGTTGGCGCAGATGAAGGCACGTTCGATATCATCCTGATGCACGATCGGGATACCGAAGACGATCAGGATGAGATAGCCCTTTTCGGTGTAGTCGATCTTGTTGATCACGCCTTCATAGCGATAGACGAAGCTCTGGACCTTGGAATAGTAATTGTGGTAATCCCGCAGTGTGATGGTTTTACCCTCAAGGGGGCTTAGCTTGAGGAAGATCACGACGGCGTTGCGCAGTTCGGAGGGATCGTCGGCACTCTTCAGCTTTTGCCGTACGGACAGGGGGAGAAAACTACCCCGGCTGTAGCTGCTCCGCCCGGAAGGGAGGCAGTCAGTCCGGATAACCGGCGCTTCGGGAAGCCTCAGGTCGGAAACGATCCCTATCGCTCCTTCGGCAAGTTCATAAGCAGTTGTGATCGCGGAGCCATCGACAAAGTAGTCGAGATGCTGAGCGGGATCACCCACGATGTTGACGAAGACGTTTCCGCAACTCAAGCTCCCATGGAGGGCGAAGCGGATGCCGTACTTGCGCCGGAAACGCTTGTCCAGACGGAGACACAGTTCCGTGATCGAATCAGCTACGCTTTGCAGAGAGGAAATAGCAACGGGATCAGGACAGGGGAAGAGGATCAGGCAGGAATCGCCGCCGAACTTGAATATCTCACCGCCGGCGGGAGATACGATCCGATCGACCTGATCATAGTAATGGTTGATCACATCGGTGACAAGCTCGACGCCATAGCGCCCCCTCCGGCTGGCGGTCTCCGTTATGCCCGTGAATCCGGCAATATCCAGGAAGATGATCCCCGCGAAAAGTTCCCTGCGGTAGGGCAGGGAACTTTTTGGCAGGCTTCGGGCAATATCCCGGATATAGTTTGGAACGTAAGCTGATCTTATCGCTGACGCTCCTTTATGGTCTCGATTACTTGCCCACGGGAATTGATCGTTCCGTGGGTTTCGATGTAGTTCTGCAATTCATTACGGGTTCCGGCAAAGCCGATCACGAAGTAGAACTGTCGTTCCAGATCCGCTCCCAGGCGATGCAGGTAGGTGGTGATAGGCGCCGCGGTGAAGCCAAGATAGTGGAATTCCCCATTGGGGGTATCCCCATGGAAGACAAGGTAGAAACTGACGTCTACCGGCTCATGTCCCATTGTTTGCAGGACGGGTTCCCAGTTTACATGGATGTTCCTGCCCTCCAACACCGGCTCGTGGATCACAGGCGGCATCAATTGGAGATTCTGCACGACCACGGCGCGCTGGATGATCACTTCATCGATCAGGCTGCCAGTCTGCATTTTCAGGCGGATATCATAGAGTCCCGGGGTGTTGAAAGTATAGCTCCAATCCCTGTTGATCGATTCGATCGAGCCATCGTTGCCCAGATCCCAATAGACATGGGTTTCGGGCGAGGGACCATGACCGATCGAGGTATTAGTAAAGTTGACGGTCGATCCGGTGATCACAAACCTGTGATCCCCCACCATGGACGCTCGGTGCAGATAGGTTATGGCGCCGATATCGGTGATCGTACCATCAGGATCGTGAGGAAGCTGAGGTGAACCGGCATCGATACAGGGGCTGTCATAGGTGATGCGGAAGTCGTCCAGGGCAGGATTGACAAAGACTGGGTCTGCGAGGATGTTCCCGGTTCCGGCAATTGGGACTCCCTGTGCCCACCAGACGTCATTGTAGTTTGCGTCGATAGTGCTGCTGACAGGTTCGAGAGGCGTGTTTATCCCGTTCCAGCCCCAGCCGATGTTGCTGGAGAAATTGACCGTTGCGTTCGTGGCGCGGAGCAGTTTCGGATAGCCGAAGATCGTATTGTTGTTCACAAGCCAGGGTCCGGCATCATTCAGATCTATGGCTCGGAAAGTCCAGAGGGGATTAGCCTGCATGAAGGTGTTTTCCACGCTGAAGACCTGTCTGCTGATCGGCACTGCTTCGACCGAGGAGAAGGCTCTTATGCCCGTACCGCAGTTCTTGATCAGGTTCTGTTGCAGATCAGGCCTGGCTCCGTCTTCCAGCTGAATACCGACGAACGCTCCCCGGATGTCGCAACCGGAGATCTTTCCGGTCACTCCCGGGTGGAGATGAATGCCGATGTTGTCAAACCTCTGTGTTTCATTGCTGTTACGGATCCTGATATTTGTCAGGGTCGGGGTGGATTCCACACGGGCATTGTTGATGACCTCGATCGCTTTGGTGCAGTTGCCGATCGAATCATTGGTCACGGTCACCCTCGTCAGGTCAATAAGCTGAATGCCGATGGAAGCGGAACGTTGAGTCTCGGAACTGTTGCGCACCCTGATATTGGTCAGAGTGGGGGTCGATCCGGTTCGCGGCACGATACCGCCTCCCTTGTCATAGCGGATGCCGATGCCGCAATCTTCCAGGACGGCATCACTGATCGTCGCGTTGATATCACCTAGGAGGTCGATGCCGTAATTGCCTGTCCGCGAGGTTTCTGTGCTGTTGCGCACTCTGATATTGGTCAATGTAGGTGTCGTCGTGGCACGGTCAAGATTCGTGATGTGGATGCCCGTCGAACAATTGATGACCTCCACGTCCGTCATGGTCACGTTCACGTCTCCTTCGACGGTCAGCCCTGTGTTCGTGATGGGATCGCGTGAGGTTTCCGTGCTGTTGCGCACTCTAATATTGGTCAGGGTGGGTGTGGTCGTTGTCCGGTTACTATTGTTGATGAGGATGCCTCGGCGGTAGTTGCGCAGTCTGATATTATTCAGAATGCCGGAGGAACCGTTCATGATCACGCCGGGTTCGTCAAAGAACTGAGTGGTATCAGAAACAGCTATTTCCAGATCGGTAAGAGTCGGGCTGAATCCATTCAGATCCAGGGGGATGAGAGCATCCAGAAAGTGGCAACCATCGAAGTTACTGCCCTGAGAACCTTCGCCAAAGACGAATCCTCCCCAATAATTACTGCCGGGAGGAGCCTGGAAATAGGCGCCGTCGGCGGAGAGGTTTCCGCTCAGCACGATCGGATCGTTTCCCAGGAAGTTCAGCACTACGCCGGGATCGATCGATGTTCCTCCGGCGGGGATGAACAGAGAATCCACGACATTGTAAGGGGATCCTCCGATGGGTAGATTGGGAGGCAAGTCTCCGACCAATGCGGTTCCCACCACATGGAAGGGTGTGGGTGTGACGGCTGTTCCCTGCTCCGCGGCTTCCGTATTCCCCATGGTATAGCGGATCGTATAGTCCCCCGCGACCAGGAACTGATGCGCGGGATTCTGCTCAAAGCTGTCCGGAGTTCCATCGTTATTGAAATCCCACTGGAACCAGTCCGGATTCCCGAGAGTGGTATCAGTAAACTGGACCGTTTGTCCCGCCAGATTCAGGCTGTCGTTAAAGGTGAATGATGTGGTGAAGTGATCCAGAGAGTGAAGGTTTACGTGGGTACAGATTGCTAGTCCACTGTTGTCATCAAAGCATATCTCAAATTCGTTAAATCCGCTCCAGTTTGCCACGGAATTGGTAAAGACCGCTGTCAAAGCGCCGGGGGTACTCGCGGTGTAAACCACCGACACGTCGTTCTCTCCCGCGATGATGTGGTTGATCGTCATCGATATCTCGGAATCCGGGTTGTCGATGTCATCGACGTAATCTCCGAAATTCACGCTCAGATGTGAGTCGTTGATAAAGTATATATCGCTTGGAACTGAGACAGTCGGAGGATCATTCACGGGATTGACCGTCACGGTTATCGCATGTTGGGTCGAAGCTCCGTAGAAGTCCGTTGCCGTGATATACACAGTCTCCGTTCCTGACCATTGACTCTTGATCAGGATAGAATAGGATGTGCCCGTAACATTCACATTCACGTGGCTGGCACTCTGCCCTAAGAAGGTCATGGGGTCTCCATCCGGATCGCTGAAGAGTCCGTAGAGACTGGCTGGACCCCAAGTTGTATCCTCATCCATGGAAACTGCATCCATGGAGTCCGCTGCCACCGGCGGATTATTCGTGACGTTGATATAGTTGTTCTTGTATTCATCATCACTGGCGCCGAGATTAGTCGTGACATGCAGCATCACGGTATACAATCCCGTGCTGAGATACCTGTGGGTTGGGTTCTGCAGGGTGCTGTCCCACGTCCCGTCGTCATCGAAATCCCACGATCGGGAGTTGATGTAGGAGCCGACGACTGTGGTATCAATCACGGAAGTGTCATAAAACTGCACGCTTCCGCCCACATGAAGGTTCAGAGGGGTTGCGGTAAAGTCCGCCCGGATGGGCATCTGCTCGACCGTCAGATAGATACTCCACATCCGGTAGGGAGTAGATTCATTGGTAGTGATATTCACGTAGTAGAAATATGAGCCGGGTGTCAACGTGTCCGCGTGGAAATTGACCGGGATCGTCACGGAATCCCCCACAGCCAGGGTGTCGCTGATGTTTCTCATGCTGCCATGCTTACCTGAGATCTCGCTGGAATTAAAGGACAACCAGGTTGGCAACGTACTGGTATTCAGAGTGAAGGAAAGAGGCGCTGATCCTGTATTAGTAAAGGTTGCTGCGATCGACCTGCCGGTCTGTTCCACTATCGTGTAAAGCACTGGATCAGGGTTGATCGTGAGGATAGGTTCCGGGATCGGAGCAAGGCAGTTACCGGTTATTGGAATATTGTATGTGACCATATAGGGATTGACTATAGTCAGAGTCCCGGAGCAGGGTCCGGCAGTAGTGGGGTTAAAGTTGACGAAAACGGTCTTGGTTTCCATCGTGGAGAAGGATGAAGGTAAGGGGAAGGAGTGCTCCTCAGTAAAGAACGGCGATCCGCTGACAGATATCGAATTTATCCCAGTCGGAGTCGTATCATAAGGGTTCTCCTTGCTGATATAAACTGGGATCTGAGAACTCACTCCGAGCATAACGTCCCCAAAATCGATGGGGTTAGGATTGATCATCAGGGGACCCAGGGCACCCTGGGCAAGGAGCGCGGAACTCCCTGCGAGCAGTATAAATATAAGAATAAACAAGGACTTCTTTGAAATCATGATAGCCTCCCAGCAATATCAAATCTGGACTATTGATCACACGACTATATATATTTTTCGCAAACTAATCCTTACTCAAGCTATACTATCCCCCGGACAGGCATTGTCAAGAGAAAATATCATTGACAGAATCCCCAGACGTAAACGAGTATGAAAAAGGGTCATAGACACCCCAAAGTCTTTAGCAAGGAAGAGACAATGAGGAATCCACTGCATAATCTCCTGACTCCTTCGGAACAGAAAGCGCTGCTCTACGTGATAGCTATACTTATTCTGGGTTGTGGCTTACAGCTTTTCGGCTGGAGTCCCCGGGACGTGGGAAAAGATCTCGCAATCGTTGATTCTTTGCAACAGCGGACCAAAGAAGATGCCAGGATCAGCGTTGATATCCGCAAGGCGAACCTTGAAGAGCTTACTCTCTTGCCGGGGATCGGGGAGAAACGGGCACAGGACATTCTCGATTATCGGGCGTCACAGCCCTTTACCTCCGTCAACCAGATCATGCTGATCAAGGGCATCGGCAAGGCGACCTACCTGAAGATGAAGCCTTCGCTCCTGCTCTTCGGCGATGACGAGCCTCTAGATAAAGAAACCAAGCCTTCCGCCAGGAAAAGTGAAGCCAAAACTTCCGGCACGAAAGTCTCCAAAGACGATCTCAGCACAATGGTCAACCTGAACACTGCTTCCATGGAAGAACTCTGCACCCTGAGCGGGATCGGCGAGGTCAAGGCACGCGCCATAATCGCCTATCGGGAAGAATCCGGGGGTTTCAAAGAGATAGGCGAGATCATGAACGTCAAGGGAATCGGAGAAAAGACATTCGCCAAGATAAAAGCCAGATTGAAGATCTGAGCTGAGTTCTTGCCTCTTGACCACTACTATCGTCAGTTTACTCTGAATGAACGCGTGTCTAACGCCTGCCGTATCTCGTACGGATATCATACGGGAGGCATACGGGAGGCGTACGATAAGCATAGGGTAGGGGAAAAAGAGCGGGAAGGGTTTTATTGGTGGCTGTGGATAGCTTTCAGAATGCGATATCTTCAGCTCTGAAGATTGTTTACGCAGAGGAAGACATCCCGGCGCTGCTGTTTGGGCATGGAATGCAGCGGTATCTGGTTTTCACTGTGGTAGCCAACCAGGCGCATCAAGACATCAGATCCCTGTTCCCGGCTGAGGAGTGCATGCCACTGCTCAATGAATTCTCCCTTGTTGTAATAGAGGTTGAGGGCGCGGCTGAGGCTTTCAAGGCAGGCGATCTCCGATTCGGAGAGGGCATCGCTTCTGAGCACCGTATAGGGTGGAAGCTCTTCCCAGATATAGCCACGTTCTCTGGCGATATCCCGCATGGGGGTCTCCGGCAGGATCTTGAGCAAACCCAACTGCAGTTCGTGCGGTTCAGTGACGATCAATTCATCGAGGGAATGCAGGATGGAATCGAAGTTGTCTCCCGGAAGACCGATCAACAGGTCGCTGTGGATGATCAGCTTGGTCTCGCGGCGCAGTCGGATGAGCATGGCTTTGGAGCGCTTCCAATCGGAGCTTCTGCGGCTGAGGAGCATGGTTGCCGGGTTGACGGTCTGGATGCCGATCTCGAAGCGGATCCTATCAGGCGGGGCTTGTCTGAGCAGCTCGATATCCTCGTCTGTGAGGAGATCGGGGTAGATCTCGAAGTGGCTGACGCAATCCTTGTTCAGATGGATAAAATACGACCAGATAAGGCGCGCCAGCTTCTTGTCAGTGTTGAAACTGCGATCCACGAACTTGATCGTGCGGGGTTCCAGAGCCACGAGGATGTCAAGTTCGGAGTACAATCTACTGACCTGAGCAGGATCATCGGCATCAAAGCGTTTTTCCCTGCGGGTATCGTTGGCGGAAAGGCAATAGACGCAGGAGAAAGGGCATCCACGTCCTGTCTCGTAATAGACCAGCCTGCCCTTTAGATCGGGTTTGTCTTCGAGTGTGTAGGGGAAGGGAATCTCTGCTAGAGGGAGGTTCGGCTCATATATGTTTCCGAAAGGGATGGTAAAATCACTTTGCACAAGGCTTTGAAAGGCTGTTTCACCGGGACCGGTCACAGCGTACAGCGGAAAACCTTCCGGGGTGTTTTCGCTGAGATTGCCAGCTTCAGGACCTCCGCAGACCAGTATTAGTTCGGGATCAAGGCTCATCAACAGAGGTATAAGCTCTTCCCAATAAAGCCTGTTCCAGATATAGACCGAGAAGCAGAGAACTTCCGGCTGTCGGGCGATGATCGTGTCGATGACGCTCCCCGGCTCGTCCTTGAGAGTATAGTTCAGTATCTCTGAACGTCGTTCCGCCTCCTCAAGCATTGCCCTCATGTAGTACAAAGCCAGGGGAGAGTGGCTCCAGGAGCTGTTTATCGAGACGAAAAGCACTTTCTTCATATTTGAGCATTCCTTTGCCGGAAGCTACCACAAGGGGTAATCCAGCACAGGTCCACGGTCGGGAAAGCGGACAATCTGTCAATTACTTTGGTTTGCTTGCCGTGGTAAGAATTTTGCTTATTATTTTAAGTGAAACCAGATCAAAAGGAGTAAGAAAAATGCCAATCCTGGAAGATAAAGTCATCAAAGAAGTAAAGAGCCAACTCGCGAACATGACCGGCGCGGTGACGCTCAAGCTATTCACCCAGCCTATGGAATGCCAATACTGTAAAGAAACACATCAGCTTCTGGAGGAACTGGCCCAAGCCAATCCTCTGCTGAAGCTGGAAGTAGTCCAATATGAACCGGAATCAGCCGAGAGCAAAGAATACGAGATCGAGCAGATCCCGGCGATCGCCGTCATCGGCGAAAAAGACTATGGCATCAGGTTCTACGGAATCCCCGCGGGATATGAGTTCTCCAGCCTGCTCAATGCCATCCTGATGGTTTCGACCGGCATCACCAAACTCCTGCCGGAGACCAAGGCTTATCTAGACGGACTCAAGAAAGATATTCATTTCAAGGTGCTGGTGACCCCGACGTGCCCATATTGCCCGCCTGCTGTGATGCTTGCTCAGCGTATGGCTCTCTACAGCCCCAGAGTCAAGGCGGATATGATCGAGATCTCGGAATTTCCCCATCTGGCGCAGAAATATGCCGTTCAGGGAGTGCCCCGCACGGTCATTAACGAAGAGCATTTCCTCGAAGGAGCAGCACCGGAAAAGATGATGCTGCAGAAACTCCAAAGCAGCCTGGGATACTGATAGTGCCGGAACTACCGGAAGTTCAGACCGTTCTGGACGGCTTTGCCAAGGTGGTCGAGGGTCATACCATCACTGCTTTGGAATGCTACTATCCAGGAACCGTCATCATGGATGAGAATGTCACCGGAGATGTCTTCCCGGCACGCGTGATCCACAACCGGCGTCGGGGAAAATATATGATCCTTTCGCTGGACAGCGGGTATGAGATGATCGTCCACCTGCGTATGACGGGCAAGCTCGTCTATGATCCCGAGCCCGAAGAACCCGGCAAACACGAGCGCGCCAGACTGCTGCTCGATGACAGGAGCGTTGTTCACTTCATCGATATTCGTACCTTTGGCAAGATCACTCTGGCTTTACCGGAAGATCTGCAGAGCTACCTGCCGGAGCTTGGTCCCGAACCTCTTGAAAGGGATTTCAGCGCAGAGTATCTGGAGCGGGCTTTAAAGAATAAGGCACAACCTGTAAAGACAGCGCTTCTTGATCAAAGGATCGTCGCGGGACTGGGCAATATCTACGTCTGCGAGATCCTCTACCGCTGTAAGATCGACCCCAGCAAGCCAGCCGGTAAGCTGGGAGGCAAGGCTCTGAAGAGCATCGTCAGGAATACGCGTGAAGTTCTGGGCGAAGCGCTCTCCGCTAATGGAACATCTATCTCGGACTTCCGTTCCATCGACGATAAGACCGGAGGATTTCAGGAATTTCTTCGGGTGTATCAAAAGAGCAACTGTCCCCTGGGGCACTCTATAGCTAATGTCAAGCTTGGGGGACGCTCCAGTTTCTATTGCCCGGTGTGCCAGAAGTGAAGCTTTTTACTTGACGCGACACTGGCTTATCCTATTATATCTATGGGCAATTGGGGTTTGGTTCGCGGAAAGCTGTAACAATAAAAAAATGGAGTATAGATTATGAAGGCACGTAAACTCAGAGAAGGAATTTATTGGGTTGGAGGTATCGACTGGAATCTGCGGAACTTCCACGGATATATGACACAGCGTGGCTCCACCTACAACGCTTACCTGATCATCGACGAGAAGATCACTCTAATTGACAACGTCAAATACTATCTTTACGATGAAATGATCGCCCGTATCTCGGAGATCATCGACCCCGCCAAGATAGACATCCTTGTCCAGAATCATGTGGAGATGGATCATTCCGGGGGAATGCCTTATCTGATGGAGCTTCTGCCCAACGTTGAGATCTATACCAACGCGAATGCGATCAAGGGGCTCAAGGCGCACTATAAGAAGGATTGGAATTTCCATGAGGTCAAGACGGGAGACGTCCTGAATATCGGTAGACGCAATCTGACCTTCGTCACCACTCCTATGGTGCACTGGCCTGATAATATGGTCACCTACTGCCCTGAAGAGAAGATCCTCTTCAGCAACGACGCGTTTGGCCAGCATATCGCTTCCTCGGAACGGCTGGACACTGAATACCCTATAAACATCATCATCGAGGAAGCCAAGAAGTATTATGCCAATATCGTTCTGCCCTATTCCAAACAAGTGCAGAAAGTGCTGGAGGCTGCCTCTCCGCTCGAGATCGAGATGATCTGTCCCTCGCATGGCATCATCTGGACGGAGCATATTCCCAAGATCATCCAAGCGTATAAGGACTGGGCTTATAGCGTTTCGGACAAGTATTCCGCCCTGGTGATCTATGATACGATGTGGAAATCCACTGAAAAGATCGCTCACACCATTATGGAAGCCTTCGAGAACGTTGGGATCAAGCCCAAGCTCTGCAGTCTGCAGGAATCCCATATCTCGGATATAATGACTGATATCGTCAGTGCCCGCTATATCTGCGTGGGCTCTCCCACTCTGAATAGCTCGATCATGCCGACCGTGGCAGCCTTTATCTATTATCTCAAGGGGCTTTCACCCAAGGATAGGATAGGTCTCGCCTTTGGCTCCTATGGCTGGGGCGGGCAGAGCATTCCGATCTTGCAGCAATTGCTGGGGGATCCCAAGGAATGTGGATTTGAGATGATGGAGCCGATCAAGCACCAGTATATTCCCACGCATGAAGATCTGGAAGCAATACGCGTCAATCTTGAACAAAACATCAAAGCAACAATGGAGAAATAACATGATAAGCAAAACACTCAATAAAGCCATCAATGAACAGATCAACAAGGAAATGTTCTCAGAATACCTATACCTTTCCATGAGTGCATGGTTTACCGAGCAGAACCTGGAAGGTTTTGCCAATTGGATGAATGTCCAGGCACAGGAAGAACGCTTCCATGCCATGAAGTTCTTCAACTACGTTCTTGATCGTGGCGGAAGCATTGAACTCCTGCAGATCGAAAAACCTGCCAAGGAATTCAAGAACCCGTTCAATGCCTTCAAAGAGACTCTGAAGCACGAGCAATTCATCACCAAGAGCATCGATGGGTTGATGGACCTGGCGATAAAAGAAAAGGACCACGCGGCAAAGAGCTTTCTGCAGTGGTTCGTGGATGAGCAGGTCGAAGAAGAATCAAACGCCGATAAGCTTCTTAACCAGTTGAAGATGATCGGTGACAACGTTCATTCCATCTTTATGCTGGATCGTGAACTTGCCACCCGGGTCTATACCCCGCCTGTGGCAACTGCTTAGTAACGATATCAAACGGGTCAGGTAGCCGCCTGACCCGTTAATCTATCCGCTGGAGGTGAAGTGGAAGTATTGAAATCGCATGAATTGTATCTTCTCATCTTTGAGAATGCCCTCGTAGCCATCGGTGTCACCAACAACAAGGGCGAGTATCTGATGGTGAATCCCGCCTGGTGCACCTATATGGGCTATACTCCGGAGGAAGCCAAGCATATCACGGTCAGGGACATAACTCCGCCCGACGACCTGGAAACCTCTGACGATACTTTCGCCAAGCTGATGAACGGCACACTTCGAACCTTCAGGAAGAAACGCCGCTACAAACGCAAGGACGGATCAATATTCTGGGCTGATCTCTATGTATCCGGTATCCCTTCCGAGGAGGGAGCGATCGTTGGTGTGCTGGGTATCTTTGTCAATATCGACAATGAAATACATGCAACCAAACAGCAAGCCGAGCTGAACGCCTATCTGGGCAAGCTCAATGAAGACCTCCAATGCGCGCACGCTTCAGTTACCAAGAAGAATGATGAACTCCAGCGAGCCTATTCAGATCTGGAGAGGCTCGCAAGGCACGATGGACTGACCGGGCTTTACAACCGGCGTACCCTCGATGAGATCGTCGAACAGGAAATCCAGCGTTCGATCCGTACTAGACGTGGCTTTGCCGTGTCAATAGCGGATATCGACAACTTCAAATCTGTCAACGACACTTATGGCCACGACGCTGGGGACTATGTGCTCAAAACCATCTCCCACATACTCCTGGAAGGGATTCGTACCACAGATGCTGTGGGCCGCTGGGGCGGTGAGGAATTCCTCCTGATCTTTACGGAAACATCCTGCGAGGGCGCTGAGATCGTTCTGGAACGTGTTCGTTCCGCGGTTGAGCAGTATCGCTTCGAATATGCCGGTCAGGTACTGCAGATCACGATGACGTTTGGTTTCAGCTATCATGTATCGCAGTTTACGGCTGAGGAGATCCTCCTGGAAGCGGATAAAGCTCTCTATGAAGGAAAACACCACGGCAAGAACAGAGTGGTGTGTCATCAGGGAAGTTGCACCACGGCGCTAGGAGAGATATAGCACCGTAAGGCATATATTTAAAGGCGGAACCAGGTTATCGGTTCCGCCTTCTTTGTCTATGTTTCAGTTCTTCTTATAATTCCGGGTCGCCAGACCCGGCATTGATGCATTGGCTTAATCCATTCTATTTCAGGTTCTGATCTATATAACAGGTCAATCTTCCCAGACAATTCACGTAGGATCCCAGTTCATTATCATACCAGCCGAATATCTTTGCGTGAGTCACGGGCAGGCTGAGATCTTCTTCGGTGATGACGCCGCTGTTGGCAAGAAGCTCCCGGGGAATACTCAGGAATCCTGTTCTGGTGTGTGTTTCATGAGCTTCGATCGTGCAGGCAGCGCGTGAGCCGATCAGGTCGGAAGATACATTCTGGGTTTCACTGTAAACGAGCAGGTCTTTCTGGGGACCGTCGGCAGCGAGCTTATATATCCCGTTCAGATATTTACGGCTGATGGTCGGTTCGCCGTTCTCATCCAGGTGGGAGTGGAAAGTGATATTCAGAATGATCAGGGACACCGTGCTGGTGGGGACGCGCACGGAATCAGCCATGAAGCCGATCTGGGAGATCTGGGGCATGACCTGTTCCAGGGTCTTGGCAGCGCCTGTCGTAGAGAGGATGATATTGTTCAGGACGCTGCGGTTCTTACGCAGATCCGAAGCTCCGGCAGAGGGAACACTGTCCAGTATGCTCTGAGTATTCGTTGTGGCATGGATGGTGGACATCGAAGCCGTGACGATAGCGCTGGATTCCTGATGTTCAAAGAGTGGCTTCATCATATGCGCCAGCCCGGTGGTAGTGCAGGAAGCTGCAGAGATGATCTGATCATGCAGAGGGTCAAACTGGGTGTGATTGATCCCATAGATCAGGGTCTTGGCGTCATCGGCGGATGTCTTTGCCGGGTCTTTGAATTTGAAAGGAGCGGAGACGATGACCTTCATGGCGCCAGCTTCCAGATGTCCCCTGAGGCTTCCCTTAGGACTGTCAATGGGAGCGGTCGGATCAGTGAAGCTTCCTGTGCAATCAGCGACGATGCGAACACCCTCGGAATCCCAGTTGATGTCCTTGGGATTGCGTGCCTTACGCAGGATCTTGATCGGGATGCCGTTGATGGCGATGATGGGCTGTTCGGCGTCCAGGACCTCGATCTTTGCCTCTTTCCCGCTCATGCCATAGAGAAACTTGTGCAGAGTCCCATAGGTGCTGTCCGTGACAACCACCTGGATCAGATCCTCGAGCTTTTTCCCGACTTCTCTGCCACAGTTAATGACGTATCCTTCAAAGTGTCCCAGCAGCAGGTGGTTCCAGAGGTTCAGCTTCCCGATCCTGCCTAATCCGTTGATACCCAATAGGTTTCTGTTCATCATGACAGTGTCCATGTAGTTCTCCTGTATTTTATTTAATTGTTTGTCAGGTGATGAAGATCTCGTCGATCTGATAGTGGTCCAGATAGATGCTGCCGTTGTGACCGTCGATGGCGATCCTACTTCCGACCGGGATGACAGTGCTCCCGATATTGCAAACTTTTGTTTTTTCCGAAACGACCATATTACGGCAATTGACGACGCCAATACGATTCAGCCGTGTGGCGGTCACGGCTGCATGCGAGGTCGCACCTCCCCTCGAGGTAAGGAGTCCCGAACACTGCACGATCAGCTCGATGTCATCAGGCACTGTGTCCGGTCTGACCAGGATCAGGTGCTCGCCGGGAAGAGCGTTTTTCATGCTGAGGATGTCTTCCTCGTCAAAGACGACGATCCCGTTCAGCACGCCACTACCGATGCCGATCCCGTGTCCCACGGCTTTCATATTCCGGTTTCCGGCGCTGAATACGCGCACGATCCTCTCATTGTGGATCTTCTGGTCGCGGATCTGCAAGATAAACAGATCCTCTTCCCGGTCACCCTGGAAGGTGAATTCGATCTCCTGATGCGAGTATCCGAGGTCATTGACAAGCCTTCTGGCAAAGCGTCTGAGGCAATTGTAAACGTCCGGGAAGTCCTTTTCCAGGGATTGTTCCAGCGGTTCCAGAGACGTCAGCCTCTGCTCCTCTGAGATGGGCAGAGTATAGACAAGTCCGGCGACGACGTCCTCGCCCTGGCTGCATATCGTAAAGTCCCCGGTAAGGTTGACTCCCGGTTTCTTGGACAGCGGATCGTGGGTGAATGCCACTCCTGAACCGCTCCGTAGGCTGATATTACCAAAGACCATCTCCTGGCAGATTACCGCAGTGCCCCACTCATTGGCGATATGCATGACCTTGCGGTAAAGCTCGGCTCTTTCGCTGTCCCAGGAATCCAGAACGGAGAGCATGGCATTCTTGAGCTGAACCATCGGATCCTGCTCGAGAGCGACTCCGTGCTTTGCCAGGATCTGCTTGTAATCGCTGGTCATCCGGCTCATCTGCAGGGGACTGAAGGCTGTTTTCTGCGTGACTCCAAACCGTTCTTTATAGTCGATCATGACCTGGTCGAATTCATCGCGCTGGATTCCGTGACTCATGCCCCAGCTTTGCAGCAGACGGCGATAGCTATCCCAGGCTGTCCAGCCGAAATTGGGCACTTTGCTGAGCTTTTCCGTTATCTCATCGTTCAGTCCGATATTGAGGAAGGTATTCATTGCCCCGGGCATAGAGATCGCTCCACCGGAACGGACAGAGAGCAATAGCGGGTTCTGCGGATCGCCGAACTTCCTGCCGCTGTAGTTCTCCAGATTCGCAAGTCTCCGCGCGATGAGCTGATCCAGTTCGCGTCCCATTTCAGGATGGACGTTCAAAGCCTGCCGATGCCCGAACAGCTCGGTGGTGAAGACGAATCCTCCTGGTATGGGGAACTGCTCCTGACAGAGCTTTTTCAGGAAGTACGCCTTCGCTCCGAGGAAGACCTGATTGTCCAGACGCGAGTCCTTCTTATGGAGGTTGGTGCTCACCTGTTCCGGATCATAGTTCGTCACCTTATGCAGGATCTCCGGGGTGAAAAGCTGTTTCATGTTTCTCAGGGATACGAGGATACGGGAGACGAAATTGTCCAGATCCCTGATCAGAAATGCCGTGCTGAGCATGTTCCGGTAGAATTCCTCGGCTTTCTTCTGATATTCAGCCTGATTTCCGGCATTTTCGCTCATATCCATCCCCGTGATCTGAGGGATGATCAGGCTGAGTTCCCGGTCATAATTCCTGTAGAAATAGCCTGAGATCATCTCTTTGACGCCCTCTTCCAGGAAGGAGAAGATGTTGATATACTGATCGATGGAAAAGTTTGAGACCGAGACAGAATAGCGCAGGATCTGAAGGTCATTCTCGAAAGTCTCGTTCAGGATTCCGCTCTGTTTCAGCCCCATATTAAAAAGCTCAAGAGTCCGGATGATCCTTCGCAGCGTTCTGGCGGTAATATAGCCCAGATTGATCGTCGAAAGGTTCTTCTCCATGAGTTTGCTGATCAGGTTTTCCAGCCGGAAGATCAGCCCCATGGCTTCGAATTTCGATTCTCTGTACTGACCGTACATGGAGGGGATTCCGGCTGCGATATGCCGCTTATAATAGATATTTTCCCAGCCCTGACCGGGAGTGGGATTCTGGACGATGTGCCGGAGCTTGTCCATCATTTCCATCAAATAGCGGATTGTATTGTCATAATCGCTGTGGCTCAGCAGTCTTCGCATCTGTTGCAGTTCCCGCTGTTCGAAGAAGGGGTATTTCTCCATCTGACGCACGATGTCCGAGGATTGGAAGCTGTATTTTTCCAAAAGTAGTTCATGCAGCAGGAAGATCAGATAGAGCTTGCGCAGATGTTTATCTTCCGTGTCCCGTGAATCTCTGAAGCTTGCCTCGAGTTCATCTCTGCCGCAGCTCAGGAGTTCATCGAGGCTTTCGTGCTTATCCCTCATGAAGTTATGCATTGTCCGGCGCATATTGTCACAGTGCTCAGGACTGTCCGCCATATCCCGGAGCAATCCTTCGGGCAGGAGGGTCGCCAGGATCCCCGGTTCGCCGCTTTCCCAATATCTGAGAATTCTATCCACGAGTTCGATCTGCGTATGATTGCTCTCGGCGTGGACCTGTTTCCTGAGGAAGTGAATGAGTCTGTCCTGACGCTGGAAAAGCTCGTCCATGGCTGTCGTGACCTCACGGATCTCACCCTCCGCGCCGATCTCGCCAAAGAAGACCGGGAAGAGCCTGAGAAGCTGCTGAACCTGTTTCCACTGATCGTGTATATCCGCATTCAGGAACACCGAGATATCCTTCTGAAAGAGGTCTGTGTCGCTGATAAAGACACCCCCCAGACGCAGGTTCACGATCAGCGCCGAGAGCAGACGTCCGGATCTTCTGGGATTTAGCGCGATCAGTTCCATCCAGATCCTGATGTTCTTGATATGATTCTTGTCAAAGTCCAATTGCCAGTCATCCCGCACCTTCAGAGGCGAAGGATGAACAAAGCCAAAACTGATCAGATAGTCCAGCCAGCTATCGATCAAGGCTCTTTCTTCCGAGCTGCCGACCACTTTCCCGATCGTCCAGAGGCAATCCAGAATATTATCGGGATGGCTGTGGCGGTAAGGTTCGATCCGCTCGAAGAACATTGCCAGGAACCTGATCATGTCTTCTGAACTGAGCTCCAGGCTGATATCCCTGAGAATGCGGTTCAGATCGAACAGCAGGTGTTTGTAAAGTGTGGACATTGCCGGCAGGGTCAGCAGGTAAAAGATATACTGCACCCGTGAAGAATCATCGGTGATGAGGACTGCCGATCTGCGATAGTGATTCGCAAGATCCTGGTATGAGGGTATGGAGGCAAGCTGTTCCGCAGTTTGGCAGTGTGCCAGATCGCTTCGTATCTTCGCATAGAGCCCCTTTCCCAATTGGTTCTCAAGGCCATCTCCGCCTTCGATCTCCATCTTTTCCCACCAGGTGTCGAATCCGGTAACGCTTTCCCAGTGCGTGGCATTCATGCTGAGCAGCTCACGGATGATATCAAGGGTGGTCAGCATATGTTGCGCTTCGATCTGCTCCACGGGGTATTCAGGTATGATCTCAGGGAGCCCGCCGGCTTTGATTTGCTCCCCAGCAGGCAGGATGGCAGTAATCCTGAGCAGAACGTTTCGATAGATCCCGCAACCTCGGATGAAGACTTCGGGGTTCTGAATCCTCCAGTTCTCCATGATAGCCATCAGGGAGAGCACTATTTCCGGCAGGCAGCTGACCTTATCCAGAAGGAGCAGGATCCACTCCGAGGTCATGAGCAATAGCTGATCGGCAAGCTCCTGATCGACGCAGGTCTCGCAGAGCTTGCGCAGATAAGATAGGAAGAGAGGATAGGCTTTGGAGGAATTTTCCGGTTTGCTGTAGAACCAGGCATCGCTGAGAAGCAGTTCGCGCAGCATTTTCAGGGTCGTTCCGGGGTTGGAATAGGGGTGATGAAACTCGAGAACAAACTCCCTGCAACGGTTATTTATCCCGTAAAACTCACTGCTCAGGGCAATAAGCGCCTCATCGCCGGCCGGCAGAGAAACCTTGATCGATCTGGTCTGAGCCAGATTCGCGTCCAGAGCCTTTGAAACAATCTTGTCCATTACTTCCTGATGATCCCCTGCTGGCAGGGAAACTAAGTATAATCCACAAACCTCAAACAGATAATTACTAGCTTAAATCTTTGCTGTTTTCCGTCAAGTATCTTTCCCCTATCTTCTCTCTATCCTCTCTCTATCATCTCTCTATCATCTTATGTCATGACGTAAGATGATAGAGAGAGGATAGGGTGGTGATACCGGAAAGATCTCTCAGGAAGCAGGCTTAGACTTCTCAAAAATGAGAGTAGATGCGACATCCTGTCGCCTTAGATCTTCTCAAAAAGGTGGCGGGATTTGGAGGTGCTGAGAGTGATGGTTTCGAAGATGCGCTCGAAGCGGTCATAGAAGAGTTGAGCCAGTTCAGGATCGAATTGTGAGCCTGCGTGATCCCGGATGTCCATCGCTGCCGCGCGGGGTTCAAGGTTTGCCCTGTAGGCGCGTTTGGATGTCATCGCGTCATAAGAATCTGCGATGCTCACGATCCTGGCATAGCGATTGATCTCATCACCGCTGATACCATAGGGATAGCCCTCGCCGTTCATCCATTCATGATGCTGGATGATAATGTCATGCACGTCGGATGGCAGTCCCAGCGGAGCGATGATCTTAGCGCCGTTGATGGGGTGTTCCTTGATCATGTCGAATTCCTGGTCGCTGAGCTTGTGATGCTTGCTGACCAGGGTGCTGATCTTTCCGATCTTGCCCAGATCGTGCAGGATCGCGCCAATACGCAGATTGCGCAATTCCTCGATGCTGAGGTGCATCAGCCTGCCCAGGGTGACGCTGAGGATGGTGACGCGCTCGGAGTGACCGACTGTGTAGATATCCGTGACCTCGATGGCGTTGATCATGGCGCGGATGGTGTTCAGATAGTGGGATTCAAGCTTGCTCTTGGCCTTGATGAGTTCGCCGGTTCTCTCTTCCACGAGCTGTTCCAGATGATCGTGATAGGCTTGGTTCTGGAGTAAGAGGCGGTTCTTGTTCAGAGCTTGCTGAACGGTAAGGAGGAGTTCAGCCGCGGCGAAGGGTTTGCGGATGAAATCAAAGGCACCGAGTTGGATCGCGCGGCGCATATAATGCGCGTCCAGATAGCCGGTCATCAGCACGACCTGCACGTTTGGATCGATAAGTCCCGTCTGTTCAAGCACTTCCAAGCCATTCAAGCGAGGCATATTGATGTCTGTGATGACGGCATTGAACGACTTGTCTGAGAGAAGCTTGATCGCCTCTTCCGGCTGATCGGTGCAGACGATCTCCACTCCGGAGATCTCAGAAAGGATCGATCTGACGATGTCCAGCATCGTGGTATCGTCATCGATGACCAGGAGCTTGCGGGAGAGGATGACTTCTTCGGGATGCCCTTCTTCGAAGCGGAGATTGTTATTCTTCATAAACTTAGAAGAAATCCTGGGAGGCGACTGGGTTCAGGCAGGAAGGGCTGTTGTGGCTGACGCTGTTGACCTCCCGGCTTACTTCATAGTATTTAAGAAAGTCATCCGCGCAGGGGCGCAGGATCTCGTTCAGCAGCTTAGGATCGGTGTTTTGGGGATTGAGCCAGGCATCGATCAGGTCACCCCTGAGAATGACTGGCATGCGGTGATGCAGCGGGCTCATCAGATGATTGGCATCCGTGGTGATGATCGCGCAACTGGGAATGTAACTTCCGTCCGGATCGGTCCAGGAATCATAGATCCCGGCAAGATAGATGAAATCTGCCTCCGCGGCATGAATGAAGAATGGTGTTTTATCGCTCTGACGCCATTCGTAGAAACCGTTTGCCGGGATCAGACAACGTCTGCGGGCAAGTCCTGTTTTGAAGGTAGGCTTCTCCAGAATGGTCTCGGAACGGACATTTATCAGGTTGAATTTGCCGATCTCCCTGCTCCAGGAAGGGATCAAACCCCAGCGGAAAAACCCGAAATAGCGCAGGGAATCCTTTGCCACGATCGCAGCAGTGGTCTGAGACGGTGCGAGGTTGTAGTTTATCTCGATCTGATCGCTGGTCTCCCGGATGGATAGTTCTTTGGCGAGCTTTTGCAAGTCTTCATGCTTGATGACCTGGGCAAATCTTCCGCACATCTCAGGAGGACTTGCCGACTCCGACCCGCCGGCAATGATCCTGGATCGGGCAGATCGAGCATTTGGGGTTGAGAGGCGTGCAGAGACTCTGACCAAAGGCGACGACGTAGGAATTGATCACAGCCCAGTGTTTGGCGGGAAGGATCCTGCGAAGCTCCATCTCCGTCTCAAAGGGTGTGTTCGTCCGGACGTAGCCCCAACGGTTGCAGATGCGGTGAACATGCACATCGACGCAGATCGCCGGAAGTCCAAAGGCGATGGAGCGCACCAGATTGGCGGTCTTGCGTCCCACGCCGGGTAGCTTGATCAGATCGTCAATTTCATGCGGGATCCTACCGTCAAAGAGAGTGTTCAAGGCATGGGGAAGTTGCTTGAGATGCTTGGTCTTTTCGCGATGGAAACCAACCTGATAGATGAGAGAGTCGAGCTCGTCATCTGAAATTTGATCCAGATCAGCGGGAGATTCCACCACCCGGAAGAGTTTCGTCACCGCCTGGGCTGTCGTCTCGTCCTTGGTCCTGGCGCTCAGGATCGTCGCCACAAGGACCTTGAAAGGGTCATTAGTCTGAGCCTGGACGAGATCCACAATGGGAGTCCTGACGCTCAGAAAATGCTTACCCAGAGCGGCGATGATCGCGTCTATATCATGTCCCGGCATAGTGGGCTGTCAGCTTTGGATAGCTCGGACTATGACCTTGTTGCCGTCTATGCCGATAATGGTCACCTTGCTGTCTTTGGCGATAAGTGAACCATCCTCGGCAGTGGCAGACCACTCTTCACCGCCGATCTTGACGTAGCCTTTTCCGTCCTGCTGGATCTCTTTGACGACGAAACCGGTCTTGCCGATCAGGGCGTTGACGTTGGTCTCGCCCCCCGGATTCGCCAGCACCTTCTTGCCCAGCCGACGCATGAACAAGAAAGCGATAAAGCTGATAATGGCGAAGATCAGGATCTGCAGCGCGATGTTGTCGTTGACGAAGGGGATCAGCGCCAGAAGTCCTGTGAGGATCGCCCCGATGCCAAGCGAGATAAAGAAAAAGGCGGGATCAAATATCTCGATGATCACAAAGCCAATGCCGATGATCATCCACCAGTGCCAAGCTTGCAATGCAATTTCCGGCATGATACGCTCCTATTTGTCTGATTCGGGAGATGCTTCCTCTGGAGTCGAACGTTTGTCTTTGTATATGCGCTTGACTTTGCGGTTCTTGCTTCCATATCCGCCATAGCCATAGCGTCCCGTATAATTACTGTAGCTTTTGTATGAGTAATTGGACAAGGCTCCGCCCAGCCCAAAACCTTTGACGCCCATCAGGGCAAGCAGGAAGGTCAGGAGTTTGGTTCCGAAATATACCACGAGGGTCGCCAGACACAACGCAGCAAGAATAATAAAGAACCAGGTTACCGCGTATTTGAGCATGACAACAGGAGATTTGCTATTGGAAGCGGGGAGAATCTGAAGATAGACGAGAGTGCTTCCTGCGGCTTCGAGCCTCAGGACATTCTCCTGCGTGTCGCGGATCAGCCCATCCAGAACTGCCATACGTCTGTTTTGAGTGTCAGAACGCAAGCGGATGGCATCGAGGGCTGAACGTTCGTTCTGATAAGAAGCGAGCTTCTGTTTCTCGGTGTCAAGATTGGTGGCGACAAGGCTGGAATCCGTGAATGCCTCGACGTTGGGGATGCTGACCAGAGCGGAAAGCTTCTTCTCCATCTCAGGGATCCTGTTGTTTTCAACCTTGAACAGGAAGGTTCCCATGTGGCCGTTACGTTTCTGATAGACGACCGGTTGCTTGGAGAACTCTTTGATCAGCATGGGGATCTGAGAGGCGGAATCCACGTTCTTCTTGGGATTGGTGACATATTTGGCTTTGTACATCCAGCTTGTAGTTCTGAAGGTATTGTCCGCGTCCTGGGTATCGATTACGATGTTTTGATTGAATTGTTTGTAAACCTTGTAGGCGGTGATCGATAATGCCAATAGAACGATAAAAATCGCGATGCCTCTGACTCGTGACTTGCTTCTTTTACTCATGTACTTCCTCTTTATATCTATTTATAAGTTCTTGGGCATGCATCAACGAAAGCTTGGTGATGTCGCCGGAAAGCATCCGGGCTATTTCCTCCAGCTTGGGCTGACCATCCAGTTCATTTATCTCGATCTTGGTCTTGTCCGCGCTCATGGTCTTGGTTATCGCCACGTGCTGATCAGCGATCGCGGCGATCTGCGCCAGGTGGGTGATACACATCACCCTGTGCTTCCTCGAAAGTTGCCGGATAAAGATGGCAACCTGCTCGGCTGTTTTGCCGCCGATACCGCTGTCGATCTCATCCAGAATGACCAGAAGCGATGGCAGTTTCTGCGCCAAAACCTTCTTGAGCGCCAAGAGCACGCGGGACAACTCACCACCCGAAGCCACGGCCGAAAGGGTCTTGGCGGCAAATCCGGGATTAGCGGAAAAGAGCATGTTCATGGTGTCAAAACCAGTCTCGTCCATCTCAGACAAAAACTTGAGCATAGACTTTTCTCCGCTTGCTTTTTTGTCAATGGTAATTTCCAGAACGGCTTTGGGGATGGCAAGTTCCCTCACTTCACGGGTGATCTCCTGCTTGAGTTGCTGAGCAGCTTTCTGGCGTTTGTTGCTCAGCTCTTCGCCTTGTTTGAGCAGTTCCGCGTAGTCGGTCTCGATCCGTTGTTTCAGTTCCCGGATCTTCTGCGAATTATCCGCCATGGCATCGAGCTGACGCTGTCTTTCCCGGAAGAGCTCCAGAAGTTCGAAGATCGTTCTTACCTTGTGCTTAAAGACCAGGCCGTTGATCGTATCAAGACGGTACTGGATCGTCTCCAGTCTTGCCGGATCGGCTGAGACACGCTCGCTCAGGTCGCTGAGTTCGGACGATGAGTCTCTGATCAGTTCGAGAGCATCCTTGAGAGTCTTCATCGTATTGCCCAGATCCTGGTTATACGCGGAAAAACGATCGAGAGTGTTGACGATGATCCTGATCCTGTCATAAATACTGGATTCGGCTTCCGTCAGTTCATAAAAACCTGTACCCGCGGCTTCGGCGATCTCCTGAGCGTGGGTCAGAAGCTCAAATTCCTGTTGAAGGCGGGTGTCTTCTCCATCCTGGAGCTGTGCTTTGTCCAGCTCATCAAATTGATATTGAAACAGTTCACGGGTGCGCTGGTTCTCGGCATCGAGCTGTTCTAATTCTGCCAGGGTCCTGAGATCGCTCTTCAGCGCGAGATATTTCCCGGAGAAAGCATCCCTGAGGGGACCGAGTCCGCCAAAACTATCCAGCAGTTCCAGCTGATAGGCGGGATTCAGAAGTTTCTGTTGGTCACGCTGGTGATGAAAGTCTATCATCAGGGGTTTCAGGTCCTTCATCAACGAAACCGAGACTTTACGTCCATTGAGGAAGTAGCGGGATTTACCCGCCGGAGAGATCTCCCTGGCGAGGATAAGCTCCTCGGGAGCCTCATAGCCTTCATGGCTGAGGAAATCAAGCAGTTCCTGATTGTGATGAGGATCAAAGCTGGCCTCCAGATAGATAGGAAGTTCTTTGTCCAGTGCTTCCGGTTCGCTCTTATCGGCGAAGATCATGGCGATCGAACCAACCAGGATGGATTTGCCGGCGCCAGTCTCACCGGTGATGACGGTCATCCCCTTGGCAAAGCTTATCCTGCTCTCCGCAACGAATAGATAATTACGGATATATAATTCTGTCAGCATCACTTACCCAAATGCAGCTTGTTTCTCAGGATCTGGTAGAAGGTGCGGTTGGAAAGCTTGACGAAGTCCACGCAGCTGCCTGAGGCTGTGATGGAAAGCTCGTCCAGCTCTTCCATCCGGGCGACGTTCACGCCATCGATCTGCAGACAGGCGGGCTCGGTGAGGTTATGAACCTTCATCAGGATGTGGTCGTTAGAAGAAAAGACCATGGGACGGATCGAGAGCAAGTGCGGATTCAGCGGAGTGAGTACGATCGCCTGCATTTCAGGGGCAAGGATCGGACCTCCCGCTGCCAAAGAATAAGCTGTAGAACCTGTCGGAGTGGAGGCAACGACGCCGTCACAGCGAGTGTCGAAGACGAATCTCCTATCGTTGAAGATCCTCACGTGGATCAGGCGGGGCGTCTCGGCTTTGTAGATCACCGCGTCATTGAGCGCGAGTCCCTTGTAGACGACCTTGCCTCTTCTGCGAAGCTGGCAGGAGAGCAGCATCCGGGAAAGAAGTTTGTACTTTCCGTTGAGCAGGTCCTGGATCGAAGCTCTGATCTCGCTAAGGCTGCTCTCGGAGAGGAAGCCAAGATACCCGAGGTTGATCCCCAGGATCGGAGCGCTCGTCGCCAGAGCGAGGTTTTTAGCTCTGAGGATGGTTCCGTCTCCACCGAAGACCAGCAGGCAATCTACGGAAGGGAAGGCGCCGGCCTTGACCTTGTGACACTTGACGAAATCAGGGAGTATCTCCTTCTGCTCGGTATCACCCAGAAAACTGATACCATAGGTGTTCTTCAGGTCAAGCAGCAACTTGTGTACTTGCCGGCTGTCCTTGAGATCATGATGCAGATATACAGCGAAATTCTTCATTGAAGTCCTTATAACGATTGCCAGATCCTCACATAGGAATCATAGCGTTCGATCGGGAGAGTATCATTCTCGACCGCTTCCAGAACCGCGCAGTGTTCCTCATGCGTGTGAGTGCAGTCATTGAACCTGCAGTTTTCCGAGAGTTCCGCGAACCCCGGAAACACCCTGGGTATGAGTTTCTTGCTATCCGAATGCAGGTTTATCGTTTTCAGTCCGGGTGTATCCAGCAGGTGTCCGCCGAAACTCCAGGGCAAAAGCACCGCCTGGGTGGTCGTGTGTCTGCCCTTCTCGTTGAAGTCACTGACCTCGCCTGTGGCAAGCTCCAATCCCGGCTCAATGGCATTGATCAGGGAAGACTTCCCCGTGCCGGACTGACCAGAAAAGACCGAATCCTTGCCCTTGAGCAGCTCTTTTAGTTCCTCGATGCCTCTTCCTGAGACGACGGAACATAGCACCACCGGGATCTCCAGCTTGCGGTAATAGGCGGTCAGTTCTTCGACGTCCTCCTCATACTCGCAGAGGTCCATTTTGTTGATACAGATGATCGGCGAGAGTCCGTCGATATTGGCGATACAGAGATAGCGGTCGATCAGTCCGGGCTTGATCAGAGGCATTCGCCAGCTGACCGTGATGACGACTTGATCGATGTTTGCTGCGACGATGACCTCTTTCTGAAAGCTACCACCGCCATAACGGGAGAGGGTATTGTGCCTGGGCATGATCTGCTCGATCCGGTAATCAGGCGCGTTGGAGATATCCACTTCGACGTTGTCTCCGACCGCTGTGAGGATATGCGTCTCAAACTGAAACTGCTTCAATCTCCCGGAGAGCGAGGCGACCACGGTCTGCCCATCCATCTCCACGACGTTCTGGTAATTGGTCATGATCTCACGGACTCTGCCTGTTTTGAGCGTCATCCCGGTCTTGTAAGACGTTCCGCTTTTGTGGGCGGAACGTCTTGCTTTAAAGGCGGAAGACACGTCCAGATCATCGAGAAACTCAGTGTCGGACATGTTCAGCTGACTCAGCTTCCCGGTTTTCCGTGTGATCTTTTTCTTGTCTTTTTGTTTCATTTATCTACTTGAAAACAGGTGTGATGAGATCGAACAACTCCTCGTTTTCCTTGATCTTCTGTTCATTTCCAAAGACCGCGTAGTGATTCTTCTGCATCAGGTCTTCGACCATATCCGCAAAAGCACGGATATCCTCGACCCTGGTGGAAAGCACTTCATCGCGGATCTGCTGTTTGTCGTCCTGAGTGAACCCCGTGAGATAATCCTCGTCCGACACAGCGCCTTTACGTTCCGGACTCAGCGGGTAATCCAGGCTGGATATCTCGCCGATAATGTACTTCTCCATCTCCCTGGGCGAAGCCTCGAAGCGCCTCAGATATTCCGGAACCCTGTCGTAAGTATCGAGCGTCTCGCTCAGGTTTGGATCCATGTACGAAACGAAATACTGGAATCCCGCAGTGGAGAAAGCGCCCATAAAACCATATGCGCCGCCCTTGACGCGGATCTCCTTGTGCAGGAAATCGTTGCTGAGGATGTTTGTCAGAACTCGCAGCTTTCCTGAATAGGGATAGCCCTTGCGGAAGAAATTCCCGCCCTTGGCGACGAACTGGATCTTCACCGGCGCAGTGATAGCTTCGTTCAGTTCCCGCGAGGTGAAGTGTTCATCCACGGCTTCCAGCTTGAGATCGGGGATCTGCGCAATGAATCCCGGCAATTGTTTCCTGACTTCCGGGATCAGTTCAGGGTCGGCTGTGATGCTTATTCTCAGGTTGTTCCTGGTAAAGTAGCCTTTCTTGATCGCTTCCATGTTTTTGACTAGTTCAGGTAGTCTGGTCCCGATGTTCTTCTCTAGGTCTTTGAGGAAGTGATAGAACTCCAGCCCGATGATCAGATCGTTCCACCGATGCAGTTGAGAGAAAGGCTTGAGCATCCTCGTAATGGCGACGGAGACTCCGTTGCGCATCATATAGCCTTCCATTCTGGCGACGTACATCCGAAGCAGACTCTTGATCCGCTCTTGATCAGTGAACACCGGTCTCATGCCGAATTCCGCCATCAGCTCGAAGAGCTGGGGCAGCTTAGCCTGAGTCGCTTTGCCGAAGAGCACGTAATTCCTGTGGATCTCCTCCGGGTCAGCGTAGTCATTCAGCATGCTGAGGGTCTGATGTATCCCGCCCGTGTGAATATCAGTCTCGTTAGAAAGCTCAGAGAAACTGTAATGCTGGCTGTCCACTTCGCCCAGCAGCCAGGTGTAGAGCTGGAGCCAGGGGAGGTCGCTTTCGCTGGCGTGAGACAGGTCAAAATAGGCTCGGACATAGGCAATGCCATTCGTTGCCATGGGGTGAAGCATGAGCAGGTGGTCAGGATTGAATTCCAATTCACGCGGATAAACTGCTGCCGTTTTCCCGACGTCACTAAGACTGAGCGAGGGGATCATGGCAAGCTCGGCGGGATCGTCTTCAGTAGCCTGATACTTTGCCAGTGACGCTGTATTAGCAACGATACTGTCGATCTGCTCGGGGCTGAGCTTTGCCTTCAGCGCCGCGAGTTTCTTCTTCAGAGCTTCATCCTGCGCCTTGACCATACCTGGATTGGGAACGTAGGTCACCTTGCTGGCATGATGATTGCTGAGGATGGCTTTCTGCAGATGTTCTTCGAAGTAAGGTTCGCTCAAGCCACGCTTCATTTCAGCCAGCAGTGGCTCAAAGCCTATGACCTGCAGGGGATCAGCTCCGTGGATCCAGGCTGAAACGCTCATCCAATGATAATACAGCCCCTTGGGATAGTTCATCTGCGCTTCCCGGAGCTGGAATTCACGGTTCGAGATCGTCGCTTCCAAAAGCTTCTTATCGAATCCCTCTTTGACGATGCGGTTCAGTTCTTCATACACCAGGGCTTCAAGCTTTTCCAGATTATCCTTGTGAACGTTCTTGAAGACGAGCGATATGGTCGGCTGAAGCATGTCCGTATCCACGGAGCAATACGCGTCTCCTGCCAGACCGCTCTGCAAGACCACCCGTTTGAGTGGGGAGGCGGTGCCATTGAGAAGCAGGTCTCCCAGCAGGGCAGTCGCCATCGTTTCATTGAGATCGGTCACCCTGGAATAGGTGTAATTCAGGCAAAGATAGTATGCATTATCCTGATCCTGACCCTCGTCTATGGGATAATCCTGGGTTATGACTTTTACTTCCTGGAAGGCTTTCTGCATAGGAACAGGAGGCAGCGGATCGGCTTTCTGGAAACCGCTCAGGTAGTCAGAGTCGATGAGTTCTAACGCCGCGTTGATATCCATATCTCCATAGAGCATGATCTTGCAGTTCGTGGGATGATAGTACTTGCCGTGGAAGGCAAGGAACTGCTCATAGCTCAGTTCCGGGATGATCTCAGGATCGCCACCGCTTTCAAAGCCATAGGGTGTATCCGGGAACTGGAAATGCTGGTTGAAACTGCCGATCAGCCTGTTTGGCGAAGAGAAGGCTCCCTTCATCTCGTTGTAGACAACGCCTCTGATCCCCAGTTCCGCTTCAGGATCGCTCAGTTCGTAGTGCCAGCCTTCCTGCTCCATGATCTCCTTATCAGAATAGATCTTGGGGAAGAAAACAGCGTCCAGATAGACCTTCATCAGATTGAAGAAGTCCTTGTCATTGGTGGACGCTACCGGATAGAGGGTCATGTCTGATGAGGTCATGGCGTTGATGAATGTATGCAGTGAACCTTTCAGTAACTCGTTGAAAGTGGATTTAGCGGGATAGTTCTTCGAGCCGTTCAGCACTGAATGCTCCAGGATGTGCGGACAGCCTGTGCTATCCTCCGGAAGCGTCATAAATGTGGCACAGAATACCTTGTTGTTGTCGTCGTTGGCGAGGTGCATGACCTGCGCTCCGGTCTTGAGATGCTCATACATGTGAGCAGTAGCTTTGATCTCTTTTATCTCCCGGCTTTCTAAAAGCTTGAAGCCGTGCTTGGGGCTGTTCATGACAAATATCTCCTAAATTAGTCTATACTCAACGAGGCTTTGGCGCAGTACAGCGCGGTTTGATTCGGTCAGGGGGCACATGGGAAGCCGGAATTCCAGCTCACACTTGCCCATCATATGCAAGGCTTCCTTGGCAGGGATGGGATTGGTCTCGATGAACATCACGCTGTTCAGTTGCTGCAGATATCCATGCTGTTTTGCCGCAGTCGCGTAATCTCCTCTGAGGCAGGATTCAATCAGTTCGCTCATCAGTTTGGGAGCCACGTTCGCCGTCACCGAGATCGTGCCTTTGGCTCCGATCGCCATGAGCGGCATATTCAGCGCGTCTTCTCCGCTGAGCAGGATGAAGCTCTCAGGTGCGTCACGGATGATCTCCGTCGCCTGAACCAGATTGGCGCTGGCTTCTTTGACTGCCACGATAGAAGGTACTTCTTTGGCAAGTCTGACAGTTGTGGCAGAGCTCATGTTCACCCCGGTGCGTCCCGGAACGTTGTACATGATGATGGGGATGTCGGTCTTTGCCGCCACTGCCTTGAAATACTCATACAAACCATTCTGAGTCGGCTTGATGTAATAGGGAGTGATCACCAGGGCGTAATCCGCGCCGAGTTCTTTGGCTCTGACCGTCTGAGCGATGGTCTGATGCAGATTGTTTGTCCCGGTTCCGATAACCACGGGCAGGCGGTGATTGATCTTCTGCATGGCAAAGCGCAATAGGGTATCCTTCTCGTCCGAAGCGAGTCCGGCTGTTTCCGCCGTCGTCCCCAAAAGCACTATCCCGTGCGTTCCATTGTCAAGGTGATATTGGATCAGTCCTTCCAAAGCCGTGTAGTCCACACTACCATTCTTGAAGGGCGTCACCAGCGCGACAAAAGATCCTTGCAGCATCTTTCCTCCATGTTCTTATATCTTGTTATATTTTCGTCATTTAGTAGTAACTCTAAGGACACCTGAAATCTCATCACAAAGATAAACAGTTCTCGTTCCAATTAAATGGATATCTCAAAAACAGTCAATATATTTAGTTTCCCGGCCTATAAGTCACTTCCTCATCATCCCGGCATCATGTCGGTATCATCTCCTGTCATGACAGGAAATGATACCGATATGATAGGGGTATGTTGATGTTATCAATACAATTAGATATATTGCAGGAACGCTGCACCCCTGACACATGTTTTTTAACTCAAAAGTTTGGCGATGAAGATGAAGGGTCACTCCCGTAGAACATCCATGCCAAACTTTTAAGTCAAAAAGGATCAGGCTTCCTTGAGCAGTTCCGTCTCAGCCGCTTCCTGCATGAACTGATTCATGTATAGCTGGTGATAGCGTCCTTTGCGTCGCATCAGCTCGGGATGGCTTCCGGTCTCGATGATCTCGCCTTTGTGCAGCAAGAGGATACGATCCACCTGACGGATGGTCGAAAGCCTATGCGCGACGATGATCCCTGTCCTTCCCGCCAGCACTCTGTGTATGGCTTCCTGGACAAGTTGCTCAGTCTCGGTATCGATCGAGGCGGTAGCTTCATCCAGGATGAGCAAAGCAGGATCAGCCAGCACCACTCTGGCAAAGGCGATCAGTTGCTTCTGTCCGGTTGAGAGCAGATTACCTGCCTCGCCGACCTTATAATCATAGTTCTCAGGCAGGTTTTGGATGAATTCATCAGCTCTCACGATCCTTGCCGCTTCTTTGACTTCATCATCAGTAGCGTCAAGCCTGCCATAGCGGATATTCTCCAGAACGCTGCCCTGGAAGAGATGCGGAACCTGCTGAACGTAGCCGATATTACTGTGGATCCAGTGCAGAGGAACTTGAGTGTAGTCCCGGTCGCCGATCAGGATCGATCCGGAAACAGGCTCGTAGAACCTGCAGATGAGGTTCACCAGCGTTGTCTTGCCGGTCCCTGTCTCGCCCACGAGCGCAATAGATTCTCCTGCCGCGATCTCCAGGTTAAAATGATCAAAGACCGGCTTGCCCTCTTTGTAGGCAAAGCTCACATCCCTCAGGGAGATAGGCAGATGCATCGATCTAGCTTTCCACTTTTCGTCGAAGGAGATACTATCCACTATCTCAGGCTGGAGTTCCAGCAAGGAAAAGACCCGTTCCGCAGCAGCCTGAGCACTCTGCATCTCAGCAAAGAGACGCGCCACATTCGAGATCGGCTCGAAAAGCTGCATGGCATAATTGATAAAAGCCACGAGCGTTCCAAAGCCTATCGCTCCGGCAAGGACGGCACTTCCACCCCGCCAGACCACGAGTCCTGTTCCCAGCGAGGAGACCATCAGCACCAAAGGCATGAACAACGCAGAGGCTGTCGCTGCCTTGACCGAATGGCGATACATGTTCCTATTCAGTTCCTGAAACTCGGTCAGATTCGCCTCTTCCCGCACGAGCGTCTTGGTCGTCTTGGCACCATGGATCCCTTCGCCGATACTGCTGGTGATCATGGAGTTAAACTTCCTCACCAGTCTGTAGGACTTCAGCATCTTCATCTGGAACTTGATGCTGATGAAGGCTATCACAGGCAAGAGACCGACAATGATCAGCGCCAGCTTCCACGAGAGCGTAAACACCACTCCCAGCGTAAAGATCAGCACCGCTATACCCCAGACGAGATCGACAATTCCCCAGGCAACAACGTCACCCAGACGCGAGATATCCGAGCCCAGCCTGGCAACGATCCAACCCGTGGGTGTACGGTCGTAGTAACTGAAGCTCATGCTCTGCAGCTTGCGGTAGCAGACTCTGCGCAGGTCGAAGTTCATTCCGGTCTCGACCCTTCCAGCAAGGTCGATCAATAGATAGACCATCACAAACTGGAAGAGAATGACTCCCAGGTAGATCAGCCCCAATCCCACTATCCCGTCATAACGCTTTGGTATGATCATGTGATCGATGCCATAGCGTGTCAACAGCGGTATGATCGCATCGACAAGGGCATTGAAGACCATCACTATACTTAGTGCGATGATCTTGCCGCGCTGAGGCATCGCCTGCTTCAGCAGAGACCACCACAGACGCCAGTTGAATCGACTGTTATATTCGCTTTCTTGATATGTATTCATCTTAAATTCCTTATATTGCTTCAAGTTCGAGCTGATGCTGGATGTTCCAGATCCGCCGGTAAACCCCAGGCTGCTCGATCAGTTCGCTGTGACTACCCATCTGGGCGATCCTGCCATGCTCCAGCACCACGATCCGGTCAGCCACGGAGACTCCCGTCAGCCGGTGCGTAATGATGATCGTCGTAGCTCTGCCCTTGCGGCGAAGGAGGTTTCTCTGGATCTCCTGTTCCGTCTCGGAATCGACCGCGGATAGAGCGTCGTCCAGGATCAGAATCGCCGGATCATGAGCCAAAGCCCTGGAAATGGCGGTGCGTTGTCTCTGTCCACCGGAGAGGGTGATCCCCCGTTCCCCGATGACGGTGTCAAAGCCCTGTTCAAATTCGCTCACGCTCTCGTAAAGAGCTGATTCGCGAGCAACTTCCTCGATCCTTTCCCGCTCGATCCCCGGTACCGCGATACCAATATTATCTGCGATCGAACGTGAATAGAGAAAGGGTTCCTGCAGCACTATGCCGATCTGCCGCCGCAATTCCTGTCTGTTATAGGCTTCAAGCTCGATCCCGTCTATCAGGATCTTGCCGGAATAGTTGTCAAACAGCCTGGGGATCAGATTCACCAGGGTTGATTTTCCCGAGCCCGTCGCGCCAAGGATTGCGATCGTTTCTCCCGCGGCTATGTTCAGATCGACACCTTTGAGGATAGGATTCGCGGGATCATAGGCAAAGCTCAGCTTGCGGAATTCGATCCGCCCCTTCAGCCTTGTCCCGGGAAGGATACAGTGGCTTCCCTGCATCTCTTCCGTGGGTGTATCGAGGATCTCACGCAGTCTGCCGATCGAGACCAATGCGCGTCCCAGGTCGGTGAGAATCCTGCCCATTTCACGGATAGGCCAGAGCAACATCCCGATATAGGTGCTGAAAGCGAGCAGAGTGCCCAAGCTGAGGTTACCCCTGATCGTCCAGCCAATGCCGAAAATGAACACGGAAGCGATCTGCAAGAGACAGAGAGCATCCGAGGATGCCCAGTAATACGCCAGAATAGTGATCAGCTTCCGGCACTTCGCACGATAGTCATCGGCAGCGCTCTCAAAGCGGTTTACCTCAAAATCCTCTCTGGCAAAGGCGCGAACCACCCTGATGCCATTCAGGGATTCTTCCAGCACAGTCGTCATATAGCCTTCCGCCTCGTCCGCCGCTTGAAAGCGTTTGCGAACCTGACGGAAGAAGACATAAGCGTAAACGAAGATGATCGGCACGACCACAGTTGAGATAAGGGTCATGCGCACGTTCATCGAGAGCATGATAGGTATGATCAACAGACTCATGAAGATACCTCTCCCGAGCTGAACCAGCTGCAAACCCACAAACCTGCGGATGGTATCCACATCGGAAGTGCATCTTTGGATAATATCTCCGGTCTGAACCTTGCTGTGCCAGGCATAGGGCAATCGTTGAATGTGATCATAGAGAGCTGTCCGCAGCCTGCGCGCAAGCTCTTCCGAGACCTGAGCGCTGATCTTTCCTCTCAGGAAGGTGAAGCTGTGGGCGATCACGCTGATCAGAACTATAGCCAAAGCTGCCAGCCAGAGATTAGCCCGGACGAAGGACACAAATCCATCGCCAAGGAAGCTGCCGTCTATACCCAGAGGCAGATCTATGGGCTTTTTCCCCAAAACGTTGTCAACGGTAAAGCGGATAATAAGGGGAGTCGTGAAACTAAAGCATGCCGCGATGATGATACAGAGTATCGCCAGCAGATACTTGAGCTTCAGGCGTTTCATATAAGTTAAAATAAATCTGAATGAGGACATCGTAATTCATCTCCAACAGTGTCTTATAGCGGTTACAACGGGTATGATAGGCAATTCATGACGTGGATGCTTGAGTGGTATTCCCGAAAACGCCGGGTTAAAGGATTTCGAATCGAATACCGGAAAGTTACTTTTCTGCTTGCCGCGTACCGGGTGAGATGTGTGGTGAGGTGGAATACTTTTGAGATAGGAGCGCTAATTTACGCTGAAGGCACGGAGGCAAACACACACACTATGGGCTGGAATACTGGCTGTAAAGTTCTGTTTCATTGAGGTTTACCTCCCTTGTATTGTATATTTATGCGCATTTTCCCGATCCTGTGATGCCTGTCAAGAAAAAGTGCAATACTTCCACGGACTTTTTGTGGATGGATTTACCCTTCTTAAGAATTTCCTGCTTTTTCCGCTGCCGATCCTGATCGCTACCCTCTGATCCCGAAGATCCACCCATTATCCACCTAACAAATGCCGAGAGATCCTTGAAGACTCCCTGTGCAATTCTTGTGTCGCGACACAGGAATCTCAGTGGGTATCTTCCTGTATCTCTCGGCATTTGTTGGGTGGATGCTGGATGGATGTAAGATCTGACCGATGTAAGATGCATTAGCTAAGGCGATTCTGACTGCCAGATACAGATACGCGCCTGCGAGTTCATCCAGCTCATAACCCGATAACTGCCTCTGATCCTGAGGTTCTACATATTTCTACACTATTGTGAATAATTTTTATTGACAAGTCCCGCGCTCTGAGACATAGCAAAGTTTATCAAAAGCACTAAAGGAAGGAATGGTGAACAGGGACAGACTGATTCAGGACGCTTTGGACTACATCGAGGCAAACCTGCGGGGAGACTTGCTGCTCGAAGATATCAGCGACGCGGCGAATTACTCACCTTGGCACTTTCACAGGCTCTTCACCGCTTACACGGGTATGGGAGTCGGTGAATATATCCGGCGTCGGAGATTGAGCGAAGCCTCACGGCAACTGACGGATTCGGATGTTCAGATCGTCAGGCTTGCCGAAGCTTGGGGATTTGAGTCGCAGGCTGCGTTTACCAGAGCTTTTACCCGCCAGTTCGGGATCAGTCCCGCCAAACACAGACGGCAAAGACAGAACCTTCCCTGCCAAAGCCCGATCACTTTCAAACTGAGGAAAAAAGGAGTACACATGATCAATGCCCGCATCACTCGCAAACCCGCTTTCACGATCATCGGCATCCGCTGCCAGACCACTATGCAGAACAACGTCATCCCCCAGCTTTGGGACGATTTTGGCAAAGTCTGCGACAAGATCCCCGCACCGAAGTATCCGGAAACTGCTTTGGGTATCTGCTATGGCGAAACGGATAAGGAAATGACGCCTGAGACCCCGTTCTATTACCTTGCCGGAATGGAAGTCGATGCCTCGGCAAAGGTTCCGGAAGGTATGCTCAGCCTGGACATGCCTGAGAAGGAATATGCAGTGTTTGAGCATCACGGAGTGCTGGACGATCTGCACGATACCTATGGCGCTATCTATGATGATTGGTTTGGCAAGAGCGAATATCGTCCCTCCGGTGAGTATGATTTTGAGCTCTACGATGAACGCTTTCAGTATGGCAAGCCGGAATCCGTCATGGAGATTTGGGTTCCGATAGTGAAGAAGTGAGCTAAGGATGAAGAAGACAGTTATTGTCCTGATCATCTTCTGTATCGGGATAGCTCTGGCTGCTCAGACTCAGAATCCACTGCCTGATCCGCTCAAGGCGGACGCGCTTTCCTCTCTCAAAGCCAACGCTCTCGAGTACGCAGGGAAGGCACAGGCATTCTATTCCAGTGGTGACTATCTCTCCGCAGCGGGGGCGTATCTTGCCTATCTGGAAAGACGTCCAGGCGATGAGACCGCACTCTACAACCTCGCCTGTTGTTATGGCCTTCTGAATCAGCCTGCCTATGCTTCGGAGACTTTAGCACTGGCTTACAAAGCAGGATTCTCTGATCTGGAGCACATCTCCAAAGATACTGATTTCGATCTTGTGCGGGGAACGGGTGAGTTCTCTGCAATTATGGACAGCCTGAAGGTCTGGACGGAGAAGAAGGCTGCGCTGGAGGGAGAGCGCCGCTATTACAAGATCAGCTCGCTGTTGCCTTATCGGCTCTATCTGCCCAAGGGCTTTGATCCCTCTCAGAGCTATCATCTACTCATCGGGCTGCATGGATTTGGAGATACTGCCAAGGCTTTTGGATATCTTTCCCGGATCATTGGCGACTATCCTGTGATCCTTGCGGTTCCGGAAGCGCCGTATCAACTGGACTGGATGAAGGAACAAGGATATGGCTGGATCCCTTTCCTGAAGGCAGATGATCCCCTGAGCCACTATTCGGACGCGGGGCTGGAACAAGCTCTGCTCGCTCTGGTCAGGAACCTCAAACAGGAATACAAGGTGAGTGATACCACGCTTTGGGGCTTCTCGCAGGGAGCGTCACAGACCTTTATCCTGGGCTTGCGCAATCCCAAGGTCTTCAGCCGTATCATTCCTTTCGGTGGCTGGCTCGAACCCAATGTCATCTCCGCCAAACAACTCAAGGCAGCAAACCGGCTCAAGGTCTTCATCGCTCACGGAACCGGTGACCAGATCGTTCCCTATGAATCATCCATGGAAGCCGATAAGATCCTCAGAGAGGCGAAGCTGGACGTGACCCTGCAGAGCTTTGAGGGTCCGCACACCGTCGATCCCGTGTCCCTGAGAATGGCATTGGATTGGCTTACGGAAGAACGCTAAACGACATTACCGCATAGAAGCGCGGCTGGGTTTTGACTTAAGAGTTTGGCGCTGACCGTTCTGAGAACGGCATCAGGTCATTCAGCGCCGGACATCTTAAGTCAGAACCATAGCTGCTTGATCTCTGTTCTCCTCAGCTATCTCACTTTTTATTCACCCAATTAAGCTCATGTACATCCCACGCGCATCCCATGGGATTCCCATGCTTTGCGCGGGAATCTCATGGGAAGCGCACGTGCCGCGCATGGGATTTTTTAGGTAAATAAAGCATTTACAATTGTAGAAAGCGAGTTTATCGAACTACAATCAGAGAGCAAGCTTATCAGTCACAATCCGGGTATCCGCAAGGCATCATCTCTCTATCCCCTCTCTATCATCTTACGTCATGACGTAAGATGATAGAGAGGGGATAGCCGGAAGATGGATATTTGAGTGCAGGTTATGAATGCTCAGGCGAAAGTCGGAAGGTGTGGCAAAATATACCTGGGGAAAAAATGTGTGGAAGAGAATGGTGGCAATATTTACACCCCTGGGTGGCGGGCCTGATCCCTTAATGTACTAACTGATTATACCTTACAGATATAAGTATGTTTGGAGAGAGAACTGCAATGCACATGGACAATAACTTGTTCTTAAGGGTAGAAAAAATGAGAAATTGGGGATCAGCGGTACTCCTGATAGTGATAGTCACTTTCGGCTTGATCTTTCTGATCAAGGGAATCGAAGGTTGCGCTAAAGCTGATCTGGATCCCGAAACCACGACTGAGGCTATTGCCAACAACATCATCGCGGATACGATCTTTGCCTATCCGGAGAGTTTGAAAACAGAAAAGAAGGACATCAGGGTAGAGAACGGCATCAAGGCAGTTCGCGCGATCGAACCACAGGTCAAGATCAAAACTGTGGGTTACGATAATGGCATCTATCTCTGCGACTATACGATAACGAACATGAATAGCGTCACGGAGCGTTATTCGGTGGGCTACAAGATCGAGGAACGGCAAAGTGATGGTCGGTTTGGCGAATTCTTGCGTTTGGGCGATCTTGATCTCGGTCCGGTGCAGCCGGGTGCCAGCCGCAATCTTGATTTCACTATTCCTGAATTCGAACGTCGCAGCGGGGGTGACTACCGGATCAAGGTCGAAGTGGCGAATCCGGATAAACACCGGGGTGAACCGGTAGCCAGCGCCAGTTACAGGTTCTGAGCGAGTCGATCCTGGGTGGCAGGCTATATATCTGTGGGGTTATGGTTTATTTTCAACCACGCGAAAAATAAGTCTTGACATAGTTAGTGTCACTTATATTCTTGGCTTCGAGAAGTGGAGACTACTTTGAAAAAGACCACTTTATCCTTCACGTACATAAGGAGCGCTTATGAATGGAGAACGTATCAGGCAGTTGCGGAAGGCTTTAAAGCTTTCGCAGACTGAATTGGGCGAAAAGCTGGAGATCAATGCTTCCGCCATTTCCCAGATGGAGAGCAACCGGACTCGTCCTTCCCTGGACACGATGTTCCTGCTGAGCAAGAACTATGGGGTAAACCTGCACTGGCTCATCACAGGCGAAGGAGAGATGTTCCTCGATAAGGAATTCCGGCATCTTGATCCGGCGAATAGTAAGCTCAATCAATTGCAGATGCTGCTGAATGATCAGCTAAATTCGATCATCGAAGCCAAGCAGAACCTCAACGACGAGGATGTCATCGATATCCCTGTGACCGGTGAGATCGCTGCCGGACCTCCCGTGGAGACCACCGGCGAGACTCTGGAGGTCGTATCCGTGCGTCGCAGCATGTTTCACGGGGTCGAGGACGATTTTATCTGCCTGCGGGTGAACGGCCAAAGTATGGAGCCGGATATCCGTAATGGCGACGTGATCCTGATCCGTCCCAGCATGGACTGGAATTCCCTCTCCGGCAAGATCTGCGCCGTTAGAGTCGATGGCGCGATCACGCTCAAGAAAATGATGCTGGACTTTGCCAAGAAGCTGATCTTTTTAGTCTCACTCAACGAAGACTATCAGCCGATCGTTATCAACCCGGACAACCACTCGGACGTCAATCTGGTCGGCTATCTCTTTTTCCTCTTTCGTAAACTGCAATAGAAGGAAACGCGAATGATCTATCTCATGATCGGACTCGGGCTTCTCTGGATCGCCGGCATCTGGCTGATCCTGAGCAGATTGGGCAAAACGCAGGATCCGGGATTGGAACTCAGGCAAGCTCTGGAGCAGCTCAAACAGCAGTTGGACGGTTTTGATCGCTATTTGCGTGATGAGATCTCCCGTTTACGGATAGACCTGTTGCAGATCAATTCCGCGAACCGGGAAGAACTCAACGGCTCGATCACCCGTCTGCAGGAAGGCTTGAAGGCCTCCGAACAGTCAAACCGGACCGAGATCATCAACAGCCTGACGGAGCTCAACCGGCAGATAAACACGGACGCCGGCAAGAATCGCGAAGAGCTTGCCAAAGCCTTGCGCGACCTCACTGAGTCCATCTCCCGCCGTCTGCTCGATCAGAATATCTCTCAAACGACTCAGATGGACGGGCTCAAAACAGCCATGGTCAAGCAGATGGAAGACATCCGTTCCGCCAACGAAAAGAAGCTGGAAGAGATGCGGCACACGGTCGATGAGAAATTACAGCAGACTCTTGAGACGCGTCTGGGCGAATCATTCCGGCAGGTCAGCGAAAGGCTTGAGCAGGTTCATCAGAGCCTGGGTGAGATGAAGAACCTTGCCAACGGAGTCGGAGACCTCAAGAAAGTCCTGCAGAATGTGAGTACCAGAGGCGCGATGGGTGAATTGCAGCTCGAGAACATCATCTCGCAACTACTCACTCCGGAGCAATATGAAAAGCAGTTCAAGCCTCGTCCCCGCAGTCCTGAGGTGGTGGAATTCGCCATTCGGCTTCCCGGCAAGGACGAGAGTGAACGTCCGGTCTTTATGCCCATCGACTCGAAGTT
>DAOPZE010000003.1:0-14134 GCA_035353255.1 Candidatus Cloacimonadota bacterium | reverse complement strand
CGTAAACTGCAGGGAGTTCAGGAATTGCCCACCAGTGAAGCGATCAGTCTGCTCGGTATAGACAGTGAAACCGATCAGGAAGAGGTAGAAACGGAGGTCTGAGAAAGCAATATAGACTTCAGTATGTTCAACATCACTGAGTTAATTATCAGGCGATCTACCCTGTGAAGTCCAGTCCGCCTTTCAAGACCCGATAGCCTCCAGCACCATCAAGGGTGGCTTGAGCTCCAAGCTTGGAATGATACCCCTTTCTCTATTCACTCTATACGCTTAAAAAAGATCTTTGCCTGGGAGAGACAGGCGGCCGGCAGGTTAACATGCCAGCCCCCACGTTTTCTAAACAACCGACAGCTACATCACCTGATCCGGATATCCATCGAACTGCTCAGCTGAACATCTCCCTTCATATATACAAGGAGGGACAGTTCTGTCTTTTCAGGGACAGTTTTGAAAGATTTCTTTGCTTTTCTTAATTTTCGATCAGTATAACGCTGGAACACAGTCACATAGAATATGTTCACGGATCTCTAGATATCGATAGGGGCTGTATTGGGGTGGCAAATTCTGTTTGCCACAGAGGCTGGAAGCCTCTTAAACAGGCGTCTAAAGCCGCCTCTGTCGATCAGATATCGGCTGCCCTAAAGCGTGGTTTGTTTCTCTGTTAACCTATTATACCCCCCAAGTTTGATAGAGAGTCAGTTTTCAGGCAATCTGCCGCCTTAAATAAGCTTAATTCAGGTGTATAGGCCCTTTACTTGTAATAATACAGATATAAAGGGATGTCTCCATTCCTCTCGCTGAGGGTGAAGCGTCCCTTTCCTTTTGCTCCGAAACAGACCGCTTCGCCTTGAGGCTCGATGATATAGGGTAGAGGACGAAGCTTTCCCCTGATCGCTTTGGCGATGCTCGTTTTCTTTGCCCGCTTGAGTTGATAGACATTGGTGTAGGTCTTGATCAGGATCTGTCTGCCGTCAGGAGAGATATCCGCTCCCGTGACCCAGGTCAGAGGTAGCGTTCCGATCTTCTGCGCGACATTGACCGATGTGGTGGATTGGGGATAGGCAACCCGGTAAACCCCGACTTTTTCTTCGCGCTTGGAGATGATGATAAAGTCCTGCGTCAGAGGATCGACGAAGAAAGCTTCAGCGTCCCTGGGTCCGTCTTCATATTCTATCTCAAACTTGTCCACAGCGTTGATCTTTATCGTTGGCTTGAGCTTATCCGGTTCCGGGACGCGATAGATGAACACGGTCTTCCATCTGGCGTTGTTATCGCCGATCTCACCGATGAAGAGATTGCCGGAGCCTTTGCCGGTTCCGGCGGAAGTGGCGACTTCTTCCCAGTCCCGATTCTTGATATCCTCAAACTCCAGTATCGCTTTGATCTCCCCCTTGCTATTCAGAGCAAAGATCTCCGCGGGTTTGCCGGAATCGTTATTGGCATAAAGGATCCCGGGATGAGTGAAGCTGGAAGCCAGTCCGGAAGCTTCATCCAGCCGCTTTTCCTTAACTTCAGAGCTCTGAGGCGCGCTGCCATTGCTTGCCAGGAATCCCAGCGCCAGCCCCATTAAAACCAGGAAAACAAGTGGTTTAAGATAGCTGATGTTCTTCATGAGAGAATCTTTTCCATCAGACAGGCTGTTCGGTCAAGTACTTTCTTCACTTCAGCTTGATACCCCAGATATCCGTAGCGTACTTTTTGATCGTCTCATCCGAGGAGAATCCCGCCATTCCTGTGATATTGGCAACGGACTTTCTTGCCCAGTTGAGAGGATCACGATAACTCTGGTCAAGTTCCTGCATGACACGCATATAGTCCGGCAGATCGGCGATCAGGAAATACCTGTCGCCCTCATAGAGAAGACTGCGCATGATAGGATCGAACAGACCGGGCGTGAGGGGGCAGAGCTTATCAGTTCTGATGAACTCGAAAACCTCGCGCAGACGGGCGTCCGAATTCATCAACTGGTAGGGATGATACCCCGCTTGTGCCAGTTCCCCGACTTCTTTGGCGGTCATGCCAAAGAGGAAGAAATTGTCCTGCCCGACAGCTTCCAGCATCTCGATATTGGCTCCATCTAGGGTTCCCACGGTGAGAGCGCCGTTCAGTGCGAACTTCATATTCCCGGTTCCGCTGGCTTCGGTTCCCGCGGTGGAGATCTGCTGCGAGACCTCGCTGGCGGGCATGATCCGTTCGGCAAGGGTCACCCTGTAGTTTGGCAGATAGACCACCTGCAGCAAAGCGGAGATATCCTTATCTTCCGCGCACCAGACGGCTATGGCGTTGATGAACCTGATGATCAGCTTGGCGAGGTAATATCCCGGAGCAGCTTTACCGGAGAAGAAGAATGTATGCGGAAGGATCTCGGCTGCGTCTCCGTTCTTGATCCGCAGTCCCAGATGAATGATGTGCAAGGCATTGAGCAATTGCCGTTTATACTCGTGAACCCGTTTCGCCTGGAAGTCAAAGATGCTCTCGGGATTGATCCTGATCTTAGTGTTGTTCTTGAGAAACTCAGCGAAGTCTCTCTTGTTGAGTTGCTTGACCTGATTCACTTCATTCAGGAAAGAGGAGTCGCGACCAAAGATCTTCAATTCCTTCAGTTGACTGACGTCGTCCATCCATCCGTCCCCCAAAGCCTTGCAGATCAAGCCGGTTAGCCGTGGGTTCGCCAGCATCAGCCAGCGCCGCGGAGTGATGCCGTTCGTCTTGTTATTGAATTTCCCCGGCATGATCTCGTCAAACTCCGGGAAGATCTCGTGCTTCAGGATCTCGGTATGCAGTTTGGAGACGCCATTGACGCTGTGAGAACCGATGATAGCCAGATTCGCCATGCGGATCGCCTTGACCGGTTCTTCCTCCACGATCGAGAGCTTTTGGACGGTTGCCAGAGGAGTTTCCTCGCTCAGTACAGTCGTCAGAAAATGCTCATTGATCTCATATATGAGTTGCAAATGCCGGGGCAGAAGCCGTTCGAAGAGCTCGACCTGCCATTTCTCCAGGGCTTCCGGCAGGATTGTATGGTTTGTGTACGCCATGACGCCCTGAGTGATCTCCCAGGCTCTGTCCCAGGGAACTGAGCGTTCGTCGATCAGGACGCGCATCAATTCGGCGATGGCGATCGCCGGATGGGTGTCGTTGAGCTGGATAGCCACCTGCTCAGGCAGTTTGGTGAGATCGGTGTCTTTTTTAGTGAATCTGCGGATGATATCGGCGATGGTCGCGGCGACGAAGAAGTATTCCTGTTTGAGCCGGAGTTCCTTGCCCTGCATATTGTTATCATTTGGATAGAGCACCTTGGAGATGATCTCCGAATAGTTCTTCGCAGCCACTGCCTGAACGTAGTCACCCTCATTGAAGAAATTCAGGTTAAAATCACGCGAGGACTTTGCTGACCAGAGGCGCAGAGTGTTGATGTAGTCGTTGCGGAAGCCGGGGATCAGGTGGTCATAAGCCATTGCCATGACCTCCTCCGCGGGTTGCCAGCGCCAGATCTTTTTTAGCTCGGAATTGTATTGCTCGTGCACGACTCCACCGAATCCGACCGGGATCAGGTGTTCTGGGTGGGGAATTTCCCAGATCGAGCCGTAACGCAGCCAGTTGTCAGGGGTTTCCTGCTGCTCTCCGTTGCGAATATGCTGAAAGAAGATGCCATATTCATAGCGGATCCCATAGCCATAGGCGGGGATCTTCAGAGTGGACATGGAATCAAGGAAGCAGGCTGCCAGCCTGCCCAGTCCGCCATTGCCGAGACCAGCGTCCCATTCGAGCTCGCGGATCATTTCCATGCTATAGCCCATCTCTTCCAGAGCCTTGATGCTCGCCTGCTCCAGATCGAGATTGAGGATGGCATTGCCGAGGCTTCGTCCGATCAGATATTCCAGAGAGAGATAATAGACGCGTTTGTGATGATAAGCATATTCTTTGGGTTGAGTTCCCAGCCAGCGGTCGAGCAGGATGTCACGGATCGCTCCGGCAAAGGATTGATAAGCGTCGAAGGGCGTCGCGGAATACTGGTCTTTACCCTGAATGTACTTTAAGCGGTGGATGAAACGGGAGACTATCTCCGCCGGATCTCCCTGAAGATGTTCCCCCGCGATGCGATCTGCCAAAGCTCTTTTCATGACCAACCTCCTGAACCGGAGTTTATTTTCTCACTATAATATAAGCAATAATCTGCCTTCTGACCGCCTGATCTTTTCCGGCTATCATCTTGCTATCCTCTCTCTATCATCTTACGTCATGACGTAAGATGATAGAGAGAGGATAGCAAGATGAGTAGAGGCGACATCCTGTCGCCTTGGAGACATAAGAAGGGGGTATCGATCAGAGAGTAAGAGAGATCTTTACGTAAGCAGTGGTGCCTGTTTTGAGAAAATGTCCGGTCGGGTCGGCCCAGCTAAAATCCTGATCCTGGATCTGACTGCCGGATAAACCCATATAGAGAAAGTACTCAGGCAGGAATTCAAAACGCAGGTTGGCGTAGTAACTGAGATTGGCAAGGATCCCGTCAGATTCATAAGTGGATATCCCATAGCCTACTTTGACGCGTACCTTCTGGTTTGGCGTCAGGCTCACATAGCCATTACCGACCAGATAACTATTGTCCAAAACAACCGTCAGGGTGTCGCCATCTAGGATCACGGTGTTGACTTTGGGATAATCCCAATCGATGACCCCGCAGGAGATCAATGCCTGTACCTTGTTGAACAGGTTGCTGGAGATGGAGAAGCTGACGTTTTGACGCCGGTATGTGTCATAGAGGCTATAGACAAGAGATTTTGACCTGCCGATATTCACTCCGCCACCCAGTTCTTTGATGGGATAGTAGTTCAGGCTGGTCGAAAAACTGCTGTACTTATGAGAATCTCCGGCTAGGTCCCGTTCCATCCCCAGGTAAGGATATAATCCCCAGAACATCTTGATCGAGGTGTTGACAAACGCGCTCGCACCGATGGAGTATTCACTTAGTGAGCCGGTATCCGGATGTCTGTTCAGATAATCGCCCGAAAAGCCCAGCGAGTAATAGCGCAGGAAACGCTCCTTGGTGTCGCTGGTCCAGGTCAGGGAAGCACCGGTTCTATCCAGATTTTTATCGGGGTAATAGCCCATATCCTCATTGAAATCACGGCTAACCCTGGTGTAGTAAATATAGTTCTCCCAATTCTTCGTGCTATGGGTCAGGGTTCCGTTTGCCAGATAGCCATACTTCGCGTCGGGATCGGTATCTGTCTCGTCCTTGCGGATAGATCCCAGTATCTCAGCCCGGAAAAAGAGATTCTTGAGGAATTCCCACTTGTTGCTGCTGCGCAGGACATGATTGTAATAGCCCTGATTCACGCGGCTGAGTAGAGCGTTGGTTTGGGATAAAGTCTTCCAGGTGGGATTGACAGCCAGAACCTGATAGTAATCATCCCGGTTGATCAGCGTACCCTCATCGGTGATCTGCCGGTCGAAGGCACCCAGCGCACCCCAGTTCACGATCCCGGAATTGCCCGTCGCCTTGAAGGCAAGATGGGGCTTGACGATGTTGCGTGTGTAGAAGATATCCGTATTCAAGCCAAAAGCGTCGATGTCCTCGGTGAAGAAAAAGCGGTTTTCCGAGAAATATGGCGGGTATTTGCTGTTGTAGTTGTCGGATGCATCGTCCGGAGGAGCATCCGAATAATCGGGATTGAGAGCGATCTTGATGCGGGTTCGCTGGCTGGGATTGAGGGATATATCCAGGCCAAGATTGTCAGGATCGAAGCTGGATGTCTTTTCCATGAGATCGTAGCTTTTTACGAAGTAGGGACGCAGGGAAAAATCAATGCTTCGCTTTACCTTGTGAGTAAGTGTGATATTCGTCGCGTTGGTAAAATAGTCCTTGCGCATGCTGGTATTGGCATAGGGCATGCTGTAGTACTCTCTGGATTCATTATAGTAACGGGTCAGGATGATCTTCCATTGATAGGGAAGTTTCTGTTCGAAGCGCAGCTCTGCCAAGGGAATGCTCATGGTCACCGTCCAGGAATCCGCTGAATACTTCGTCTCATAAGAATAGTGACTGTTCCAGCCATAATCGACGTTCATGTCCGTGCCACGAACGCCGTCTTCCAGCCCACCGGAAGGCGAGGCAAGGTAATAATAGGCAAAATAGGCATCCGGAATGGTGACTAGCTGCACCCGAACGTAGTCACAACTCCCGGAGCTGTCCCTGGTAAATATAGGTCCTACGGCGAAATTGGAATCGATCGCGCAGGTGAAATTCACCTTGAGAAAATCCCCGTCCTGCCACACGTGAGCAACGGTGATGAGTTTTTCAGGGAGTTTATCATCGGGATCGACGCGGACAAATCCGCTTAGGAGGTTGGATTCCTCCAGTACTGGTTGGTCGGAAAAAGGTACACTTATAGCCGAAAGGCAGGCTGTAAAAAGAAAAAGAGCCAAAAGACACCAAGTTTGTTTCATTCTCACCTCGTTGCGGTATTGGGGTAAATAAGACTTCTTGTGCAACAAAGTACTATTATGCAATAAACATACCTAATCCGAAGAAAAGATTAGGAGGTTGCGGAAAAACAAGTGCGGAAGACCGCTGTCAGAGCTCAGGTTCTGGGCACGCGGGGGATAAATGAGCTGGTTTGGCGGATATATTCTCTGTATTCGGGATTATCGGCGTATTTCTTTTCCAGTAGGGGAACTCCAGAGACGCGCACCAGCAGGAAGGTGATGATCGTCGGGCTGAAAACTGCCAGCCAGCCGTGAGGATTGGATAGCGCGATGAGGAATAAGCCCCACCACATGGTCGATTCCCCGAAATAGTTCGGGTGACGAGTGTATCTCCAGAGGCCCTGGTTCATGATCTTACCCTTATTCGCGGGGTTCTGCTTGAAGCTGCGCATCTGCTGGTCTCCGACTGCTTCAAAGAAGAATCCGGTCAGCCAGATCAGAAGTCCGAGGTAGTCCAGCCAGTTCAGTCCGGGAGACAATGCGGGATCGAAGCTGAAGAGGGGATACGCGATAGTTAGCATGAAGAAACCCTGGAGCAGAAAGACCTGAATATAGCTGCGCAGTATCCAGTATCTGCCCCAGTCACGCCTCCACTTGGCATAGCGGAAGTCCTCGCTCTTGCCCCGGTTGCGGATAAAGATGTACAGCGCCAGCCTTACGCCCCAGATCAGCACCAAGGCGCTCTGCAAGAGCATCCTGGGCGCGTTGATGGGCTGCAGGATAAAGGAGACGATGGCGATCAGGATGAAGCCCAAGCCCCAGGCAATATCCACGATGTCGTTCTTCTTCAGCGCCACAGCCAGCAGGAACAGCAGATTCATGTAGATGAAAACGGAGCCGATCACGCCGAAGATGATCTCAGGAGCGTTCATAAGATACTCCAATGCCTACGGCTCCATGTCCGTTGTGCACTCCCACAACGGGAGACAGGGGCATGATCCAGGCAGGCTTTTTACCGGTGAGAGCTGTGAGCAACGCGGCATACTGGACTGCGCGCGCTTCGGCGTCGGCATGCACGATGGCATATTCCCAAACCTTGCGCTGCTTCAGTTCCGTCCTGATCATGCTGACGATCTTGCGCATGTTACTCTTGCGGCTGAAGCTCTTGCCATAGGCGAGGGCTTTGCCTTCCTTATCCAAAGATACGATAGGTTTGAGATTGAGCAGCGCTGCGATGAAGCCGGTAAGAGGCTTGACTCTTCCGCCCCTGACCATGTATTTTAAGGTGTTCACGTCTGTATAGATCGTAGTGTTATCGCTCCACTCCGGAGCCTTTTCCATGATCTCAGCGAAGCTCATGCCGGTTTCCACGGCTCTGGCAACGCGCAAAGTGACCAGTCCTTCCGTGACGGAAAGCTGACGGGAATTGATCACGCCAACTTGGGGGCCATGCTCTTTAGCTGTTTGAGAACAGCTCTGGAAGATCCCGCTGAGTTTATCCGAAAGATGCACGGCGATGACCTGCTGGTAGCTCCGGCAGGCGAGATCGAGGGTATTCTTCACGAGCGCTGGAGAAGGCTGGGAACTCACCGGATGCGCAGGATCGTTCTTCAGGAGGGTATAAAAACTCTCGGGAGTGAGGGTGAGTTTATCTAGGTAAGACCTCGTACCAAAGCTGATCCCGAAAGGAATCTGGAGGATGTGGTAGCGATCCAGGATCTCCGGGGGAAGGTCACAAGCGCTGTCCGTGACGATACCGATGGGAAAGACCGGATCATGGCTTACCTGGTATTGGCGAAGCATGTCCTCGACCTTGGCTCCGCTGACCTCTCCCAGCTTGAAAAGCTCCTCGAAGACCTTGTCCGGCTCGTTGGTATGGATATGCAGGTGCAGCTTTTCCTCGCCGCCGGCAAGGATGAGCGAGTCGCCATAGCCTCCCAGAATTCCCTTGATCAGATTGACCGAGCAGGAGAATCCGGTTAGTAGGGCTTCCGTGCAATAGCGGTATTTCTCCGGTACTCCTGCGTGAGATTCTGCGATGTCTGCTACTTCGATGTGGGTCGTATCTGTCTCCTTGCCCCGAAGCGTTCCCTGATGGATATAGTCCATGACGCCTTCCAGGAAGTTTACGAATCCACTCGCTCCTGCATCGACAACCCCTGCGTCAGCCAATACCTTCAGTTTCCTGGGAGTATCCTGGAGGGATTGTTTCGCCGCACCGAGCGATTCATTCAGGGCATGGAGGAAATCCTGGGTGTTCTGACTCTGTTCAGCGAGCTTTTCAGCCCAGTCCCGGATCACGGTCAGCATCGTACCCTCCACGGGATTCATCAGTGAACCGTAGAGATGGGCCACTGCTTTCTGCGCGCTCTCGGCGAAGTGTTTGACCGTGAGAGCCCCCTTCTCGGGTAGTTCCCGGCTGAGTCCGTGCAGATACTGGGCAAAGATGATCCCTGAATTGCCTCTGGCACCGCCCAGAGCAGCATCTGCGACCGAGCGGAGAGTCTCTTTGAGGCTGGTCACTCCCCGGCTGCTTTCGAGGATCGCCTTCATGGTCAAGGCGAGATTCGAGCCAGTGTCGGCATCGGCAACCGGGAAGACGTTGATCTTATTGAGATACGCTTGATTCTGAATGACTCTCTTTCCCCCCGCCAGGAGCCCGCGGTAAAACCTCTTTCCGTCGAGATAGGTGATCTGCACTTGTTGTTTTCCTTACCAGACCTGGGGCATCTTCTTGATCTTATTGGTGTTATACCCCGCCTTGTCCAGCCGGGTGATGATCCCGCTATAGTCATTCTGCGAGATATGTGGTGTTCTGCTCATGATCCACAGCCACTTGCGGTTTGGGACTCCTATCACCGTATAGCGGTAGTCATCAGCCAGGTCGATGACCAGATATGCCGCCCAGAAGGGCCAGAGGAACTGCACCCTCCATTCCGCGTTGGTTTCCTTGTTATAGACCTTAGCCCGGGGATGCATCACCTTCTCTTTGCCGTCCGGGCTGCCTTTACGGAAGGTGTAGGTGATCCCTATCCTGCCATTTTCCTGCAGGCTGTAGCTTTCGATCCCGTTGGCGGCATTCTTCTCGATGAAGTTTGGCAGGATGCCGATCACGTACCAATCGCCCATGAACCGCTGCAGATCGACCTTGGCGACCGTTTCATGATTCCTGCTGCAGCCCAGGAGCAGAAGGAGGAGCGGGGTGAAGAGCAGCAAAAGGCGTGTCATTTGAGTGCCTCCTCCAGAGCAGAGACGATCGCCGGATCCGATGGCGTCGTGGCAGGCGCGAACCTGCCGATCACCTTGCCGTCCCTGGAGATGAGGAATTTCGTGAAGTTCCAGCTGATCTTGCCTGCGTGCTCAGGGTCGCTATCCTTCCCGGTCAGATACTGATACAGGGGATGTATGTTCTTGCCCCGCACGCTGATCTTCTCGAACATGGGGAAGCTGACGCCGTAGTTCAGCCGGCAAAACTGCATGATCTCCTCATTAGTGCCAGGTTCCTGACGCAGGAAGTTATTCGCCGGGAAGCCAAGGATCACCAGTCCCCGGTCTTTATAGCTCTCAAAAAGCTCCTGCAATTCGTCATACTGTCTGGTGAATCCGCACTTGCTGGCGGTATTGACGATCAGCAGAACTTTGCCTCTGTATTCTTCAAGCCTGATGTTCGTGCCATCCATGGCTTTTGCTTCGATGTCATATATACTTTGTGCATTGATCATAAACGTCGCTCCTATCAGAATAATCGTTAAGAGGATACGTTTCGAACCGGATCGGACCTTCTCGAACATGGCATTTCCTCCTTGCGCTCAGATATAATATACGTGAATAATATAGTCCGCAATCCCGAATTGCACAATTCCTGAAGCGCTCGAGGCGAATGAAACGGGAAAGTCCTTGACACATATCCTGACTTATAAATTCCATTCTGTCAAAATACTATATCCCACTTAATAAGGAAGGACTTGATGAAATGGTTTTCTCTTATCATGATGCTTGTCGTCGCCACGATGGCATTCGCCGTAACAGAGGCAGAGCTCAGCGCCAAGATCGAAACCCTCTACGCAAATTCTAAGTTTAAGGAAGCGGCTGCGCTGGTCGATCAATACATCGTTGACACCGGCGCCACGGTCGATCTCCTCTATGCTTCCGCATCATTTCATACTCTTGCGGGCGAAAAGAAACCCGCTCTCACGTCTCTGGAACGCGCTGTCGACAACGGACTTATTGAAATAGAATGGCTCAGCAAAGATGAACGCTTCAACCCTCTGCACAAGGATAAACGCTGGAAGAAGATACTCGCCAGGATCGAGGCTAAGAGAGACAGCATGATCTCAACCTTGCCTGAGACACGTGAAGAAAAAGACGGCATCGAACTCCCGCCACCCCGCTTGGATAGCGATGTCTCGGTGGAGAAAGCCATGAATCAGCGCCGCTCCGTCCGAGGCTACAAGAATGAACCCCTCAGTCTGCAGGATGTCTCTCAGATCCTCTGGTCTGCCTATGGCGTGACGCAGGAACTTGCCCCGGATAAACTCAGAGGCGGGCTCAAGACCGCTCCTTCAGCCGGGGCGCTCTATCCGCTGGAAGTCTATCTGGCGGCCTGGGAAGTGACAGGCCTGGAACCCGGTTACTACCACTACGAACCATGGGGACACAAGCTCTATCCAGTGCGCCTGGGTGATTTCCGCCAAGAGCTCACGGAAGCCGGATACAGCCAGGAGTGGATACTGGACGCGCCTGCTTCATTGGTCTATTCTGCGGTTTATTCCCGGAACACGGTCAAGTACGGTGACCGCGGCAGAGAGCGTTATGTCTGCATGGATCTCGGTCATTCGGGAGAAAACGTCTATCTCCAGGCCGAAGCGCTGGGCATGGGAACGGTTGCCATCGGCGCTTTCGATGACCTCAGGCTGCGCTTGAGCGTGCGGATGACACGTGAGGAAGAACCTCTTTACATCATGCCCTTAGGGAGAAAGGAATCGGAGTGATCCCACCGAAAGGATCGCGCATGTCTCGTGCGCTCCGTTAGCCTCCTCTTGCAAAAGCTGTTTGGGCTGCTGATCCTTGATCTTTTTGTGAGATAAAAAAGCTTGGAGTACGAAACACCCTGCCCTGTCCATGCGGAAACCACATGATCAGGACGGTACTTCGAACTCCAAGCTGATATTTATCCGGTGCACACGTTGCGTGTGCCGATACTACTGCCTCAATATCAATATCTTACCTGTTCCCTGGTGCTTATCCTGCTTCCAGTTGATAAAGTATATCCCGGAAGCGAGGGCTTTGCCGTAGGTATCACGCGAATCCCAGGTAAGATCAGCCTGACCACGATCCAGAGTCAATTCCCGAACCAATTGTCCCCGAACGTTATAGACGCTCAGCTTCGTCTCCGCCACGCCTTTCGTGGAGAAGCAGAAACGGACGTTTTCTCTGACGGGATTGGGCGAGATACTCAGCACAGGTAAAACTGCAGCGACGTCGTCTTCCGCGTCCGATGATGTGGAAAGGATAAAGTTCGCCGAACCGACGGAACTTATTAAGGTATTATTGAAGTAAAAGTTAGACGGCGTGACCTGGGTGACGACCAATGACGGTCCATTGCCGATCGCACGGAATTGCACCTTGATCAGAGCTCCGGATCCGGCAAATTCAGGGCTTGCGTCGCAGGAAAAAGCCACCGTTCCGGGTGTGACGACATTCGCGACAGGTTCGAGACCTTCGCTGAGGGTTCCCGCAGCGTCGATTCCGACAAACTCCAGTTTGGAGGGATCATAGCCGAGGTTGAATTGGTAATGCGCCACGTCCCATGAGGGCAAGAGATAGGTCGTGCGGACTTCCGTCGTGCCGATCTGCTGATATCCCAGATGCATCACATTCTGCAGGCTGATGTGGCTTTCCGCGAGGGTCGCGACAGGCGCCGTCACGGTTGCCATCAGATACTGGATATTGGTCACGGGATTGCTGTTGAACATCATGCCGCCGATATCAAAGAGAAACTCTCCCGCGTCGCTTGGCGTGAATGACAGCCGTACCAGATCGCCCGCGCCGATGATCTTGCCTGTGCTGTTCCAGACAACGTGGAGGAGACCCGGCTCAGTTTCGTTCACCGCAACGGTTCCGCCTGCGGCGAGAGTATTGGCGATATCGGCTCCATTGAAGCTCAGGAACTGATGATCATAGAGCAGATCAAATTCGTAGTGATTGACGTTCCAGCTTCCCAGAACGGGATTGGTGCTGACCGTCAGGTTGATGGGATTGCCGACGCTTCCGGCATCCGAGCGCAGCTTGATCCGGGTGTTGGCGATGCTGTAATTTTGCGGAATACTGTTCATGATCGCGGAATTCCAGCTGTTAAAATCCGAACCGCCGGGATTGATATTGCTGACGTAGAAATAGCCGTTCCCCGAACCGCTCCAGCCAAAATTGAAATGGAAGTAGCTCGCGGTGTCATAGCCGTCGATCACGAAAGCGTGACCGCCGCCGGAACCTGAACCGCTGTAATACATTGGGCTGCCGTTATCGATCTGAGCCTGAAGCATAGTGTTCCAGGTCGCGTCCGAATAGCTGGATTTATCATAGATCACCGCATTGGGATAGCGGAAATTATTAACGAATGCTGCTGCCGCGTCATAACTCTGCGCGCCTGAGCCATCCGGAGCATAGTCCATATCGACCGCGACTCCGCAATGATAAAGCAGGGTTGCTACCGGCAGATTCGAAGTCGCGATGGAATTGGGCATCAGATCCCATTGATAGGTCGTCGCGCCGAAATTCGCGCTCTGATAGCCGTAGCCGAACGCGTAATAGCTGTTATTCCCGACTCCGGTCGCCGGATGATTCCAATATTTCATCACCATTGCCATCGCCGTGGCAACGCAACCGGCATAGACGTGTCCGCCCGGACCGGCTTCATCCGCAGGGCAAAGCTCGTTGTAAGGCCAGCCCTGATCCCAGGTCAGAGCCAGAAGAGGCTGGATCGAACGGTCTGTTCTGCCGTCTGCGCTGACGTTTCCACGCAGGAGTTCGCTCCATTGCTGCCGGTATTGAGGCAGTTCCGTCCGGCTTTGCAAGATCGCATTGATCTGTCTTTCATAGTTTTGCACCCAGGCGATGAGCTCCGGGGAATAGGATCGGATCGCGCCGCGAGGCTCCGTCGAATACGCCAGCACGGGCAGAGAATTGTCGTCCGCTGAAAGCAGGACATATCTGCCATCGGTATATTTTACCAGATAGATACGGGGCAGATCCCCCGCCGCTCTGTCATAATCGGCAGCACAAGGGACAAAATTCTCACCGCTGAAGCGGGATATCTGCTCGACAGGGGCAATACCCGAGCCGGGCTCAAGATTGTATCTTAGCCAGGTCTGCGCAGCTTGCGCCGCTTCATTCGGCTGGATGAAGGCAGCCGTCAGCGGCAGGGCAAGAGCAAGGAGCAACAAGCCCAGAACCGGCATTTTTATAAGATTGGATAAAGTCAGAACACGCATGGTTCCTCCTCTTTTTATTTCGCCTCATTTACATACAAGAATCATTCCATTTCCGGGAATAGTGACGCCATCATGTACGATCTTCGCTGAAAATCCGTTAATTCCCTATTCTGAATAGGATACTTAGCCGGTAATTCTGTCATCTCCCCGTCCCGAGTGCCGCTCAGAACCACACTTCCGGCACATTGCTATCTCCCTGTCATCTTGCCATCATC
>DAOPZE010000002.1:29757-56867 GCA_035353255.1 Candidatus Cloacimonadota bacterium | reverse complement strand
TTTGTATCTCTATCGCCTGGAGATGAATTCCAAAGCCGAAACAAAACGGATGTTACTGGTCAAATGATCGTTAGATCTTAGGCCAGTAGATCAAACCTCTCTTGCCCGAAGCTCAAGCTTCGGGCTTTTCTTTTTCTCTCCTGATCACTCCCGGGAGTTCTTTGCATTCAATGTGATGAGCTTTTATCAAAGCGATCACATCTTCCCTTTTGCCTGATCCTATGGTGACCGTATGCCTCCCGTACGGTGACCGAATGATATCCGTACAAACATTCGAAAATCTTAGGGGATGGATACCGGCAATTTTCAGGATGATTTCCGGATACTGAAGAACAGGAAAAGAGTGGATTTGCAGGAGGCATTCTCAGGCATATTCCTGTTTGCTTGCCTGCAACCACAAAGAGACTTTATCAAAGGAAACAAAAGCATTGACAAACCTGCCGAACTCAAAAATAAGGTAGCTACGAAATCTATACTAAACAACACTGGAGATATTAATGAAGAACATTTTAGTTTTAGGCGCAGCTGGTCAGATCGGTTCTGAGCTTGTTCCTTTTCTGAGAAACATTTACGGAAGCAGTAAAGTCGTTGCTGCCTATCGCAGCACACCTCTCCCTCTCGACGTTATGGAAGGCGGGCCAAGTGAAAACATGGATGCTTTGGACGCGAATCACCTTCACGAAGTGGTCAAGAAATATGGTATCGATTCAATTATAAATCTTGTCGCGGTTCTTTCAGCCAAAGGTGAAGCCAATCCTCCTCTCGCCTGGAAGATCAATATGGAAAGCCTCTTCAACTGCCTCGAAGTATCTCGCGAAACTAAGGGCGCGGTGTTTACCCCGTCTTCGATCGGCGCTTTCGGACCCACCACGCCGATGGATCACACTCCTCAGGATACCGTAATGCGGCCTACGACTGTCTATGGCGTCTCCAAAGTGGCTTCAGAACTCTTGGGTGATTATTATGCCTTGAAATTTGGCGTCGATGCCAGAGGCGTCCGCTACCCCGGGATCATCTCCAATGTGACCCTGCCCGGTGGCGGAACTACCGACTACGCCGTCGAGATCTATTACGACGCGATCAAGAACAAGAGCTACACTTGTAATCTCAGCGCCGGCACATTCCTGGACATGATGTATATGCCGGATGCCCTTAGAGCTTGCACCGAGCTGATGGAAGCCGATCCCTCCAAGCTCATTCACCGCAACAGCTTCAACGTCACTGCGATGAGCTTTGATCCTGAAATGATCGCCGGTGCCATCAAGGCTCACATTCCAGAATTCAGACTTGAATACAAGGTCGATCCGATCAAGCAGGCTATCGCGAACAGCTGGCCGAACTCGATGGATGACAGCACCGCAACCGCGGAATGGGGTTGGAAGCCTGAATATAACCTCGCATCAATGACAGCTGACATGCTGGAAAAACTCAGCGCCAAACTTAAATAACATATATGTAAGCGTGGCTCCGTGGGCTGCCATGGAGCCACGTCAATAATACAATCGCAGACAAGGGAGTAGTCGTGGATCAAGTTTTCGTAAAAGACATAAAAGACCATCTTGGACAGGAAGTGACGCTTAAAGGCTGGGTGAGGAATATCCGTCATAGTGGAAAACTGCTGTTCATCATCTTCAGAGACGGGACCGGAGATATACAGGCAGTGGCATTCAAACCTGAGCTTGGCGAAGAGCTCTTCGAACAAGCAAAACGCCTTACTCTGGAATCATCTCTGATCCTTCACGGCGTACCCAAAGCCCATGAAAAGCTCGAAGGACAGTTTGAACTCTCGATCAAGGGTCTTGAAGTCGTTCAATATTCGGAAGAATACCCGATCTCCAAGAAAGAACACGGTCCGGACTTCCTTCTCTCCAATCGCCATCTCTGGCTGCGCTCATCCAAGCAGTGGGCAGTTCTGCGCATCAGGCACACTGTCTATTTTGCCATCTGCGATTTCCTCAATCAGAACAGTTTTATCAGGTTCGACTCACCCATCCTCACGCCAAATGCTTGTGAAGGCACGACGACACTCTTTGAACTGGAGTACTTTGACGAGGGCAACGCTTATCTGTCCCAATCAGGACAACTTTATCTCGAAACAGGCATCATGAGTTTTGGCAGGGTTTATGATTTTGGTCCCGTCTTTAGGGCGGAACGTTCAAAGACAAGAAAGCACCTCACCGAGTTCTGGATGATGGATGCTGAAGCCGCATACGTCGAACACGCGGAGAATATGCAGATCCAGGAAGATCTGATCCGTCATGTGATTAGAACGGTGTTGGAGAAATGTGACAACGAATTGACCATCCTCGAACGCGATAAAGAAGCTCTGAAAAGGGCTGATGCGCCTTTCAAGAGGATGACTCACTACGACGTGATCGAGTATCTTCGCGGTCATGGCAGTGAGATCGACCATGGTAGTGATCTGGGCGCTGCGGACGAAGTCCTCCTGACCGAGGGCTCAGATACACCTATATTTGTTGAGAAGTGGCCCAAGGAGATCAAGGCGTTCTATATGAAGCGGGATCCAGAGAACCCGAACGTGGTTCTGGGAGACGATCTTATTGCTCCCGAGGGATTTGGTGAGATCATAGGCGGAAGCCAGCGTGAGGATGATCACGACCTTCTCCTGGCTCGTATGCAGGCAGAGAAGATGCCCATTGAAGAATACCAATGGTTCCTAGATCTGCGTAAGTATGGCAGCGTTCCACATAGTGGTTTCGGTATAGGACTGGAGCGTCTCGTGACTTGGATGAGTGGTATTCATCACATTCGGGAAACCATACCCTTCCCCAGGATGATCTATCGAATTTATCCCTGAGGTCAGTCAACACTCCTGGTTCTAAGCTCCAGGATCTTTTTCGCAAATTAAGCACTAAGGAAATAGATATGAACTACCGTGAGTACTTCTCCAAGACGACTTTGACCATGAAGTCTTCTCTGATCAGAGAACTCGTTGCCACGACCAAGACAATACCCGGATTGATCTCTTTCGCGGGTGGTTTTCCTTCACCGCAGACTTTCCCCAAGGACATCCTCAGCGACATATACTATGATGTGGTCAAGAATGAAGGTTACGACGTCCTGCAGTATGGACAGAGCGAAGGCGACACCCAACTGAAACAACAGCTGATCAACTGGGAAGGCTACAAAGGTCTGAGCCATGACGAGATGCTGGTGACAGTGGGTGCCACCAATGCCATATATTACTACACGAGAGCCATGATCGATCCGGGAGATGTTATCATCTGCGAAGCACCCAGTTTTCTGGGATGTCTGGTAGCGTTCGAAGCCGCGGGTGCTGATCTTCAGGGGGTCGGTATGGACGCGGAGGGTCTTTCCATCACGGAACTGAAAGCCAAAGTCTCAGAGCTCAGAGGACTTGGTAAGAAGATCAAGTTTGTCTATACCATCCCGGATTTCCACAACCCGGGAGGGATCACCATGAGCCTTGCGAGACGGAAGCAACTCATCGACTTCTGTACAGCTGAGCACCTAGCTATTCTCGAGGATAATCCTTATGGCAGGCTTCGTTACAGTGGAGACCAGGTTCCTACTCTTTACCATATTGCCAGGGAAGACTACAACAACCATACCTTGGTCACCGAGGTCGTCTCTTTCTCAAAGATACTCGGTCCCGGTATGCGTCTTGCCTTCGTAAAGGGAGAGTCCGAACTCGTCAACAAGATGGTATCATGGCAACAGAAGATCAATGTCTCGCCCGACTGCGTGACAGAGAGAGTCGCCGCCAGATTCCTTGAAGAGGGATTCCTCAATCCCCATATAAAGACCATCTGCGGGTTCTATCAGCCATATTTGAAGAAGATGTTGGAATGCCTGGCAGACGAAATGCCCTCCAATGTCACCTGGACACAGCCTGAAGGTGGGATCTTCATTTGGGTCACCCTCCCTGAGCATGAGAATACGGACACACTGTTCAATAAAGCCATGGACCACAAGGTTGCCTTCATTCCCGGCTCAAAGTTCTACCCCTCCAATCAGGAGAAATACAACTCCCTGAGGCTGAATTTTACTTATTCCACTCTTGAGCAGATCGCCGAAGGCACAAAAAGGCTCGGCACTCTGATGAGATCACTATAATTCTAGCAGTTTCAACCGGAGTGATTAGTATATCTTTATGAAGCAAGTTTTTCCAAAGGAGACCAGATGAACAGGATACTTCTTTTGACTGTCATAGCGCTGTTCCTGACGCTGCCACTCTTGGCACAGACGGGATACGCCCCGATCGACCTGAATCCCTTCCATAACAAGGGCTTGTTCAATAACAACAAGCTCCAGATGTCACATTCTGTAGGGTTTGAAGCAGGTTCTTCCTCCTCGGGGTATGGCTACTATCTTTCCCGCTACACAAATCATATCAACTACAGGTTCAGTTCCAAACTGGATCTGGATATAGATCTGAGTCTGGTAAATTTCGGAAGCGCAACAACCGCCAAGGGAATAAGCTTCAACAGCGATAACAGCAGCAAGATCATACCAGAGTTCTCTTTGAAATACAAACCCAGCGACTCTGTATCCTTTGAGATCCAGTATCGCCAGGCGCCTACCTTTGATCAATACCGCTACAGCCCCTGGTACAGCTGGCTGGATAAGGAGTAAGGCTCTCTGGAAGCAGTTGTCGTAATACTCCTATTGGTCTGGGGAGCTTCTCTGGGAAGTTTCTTCAATGTCGTCATTGACAGGCTACCTCGTAAGGAATCGATCGTGCATCCCCGTTCTCATTGTACCGATTGCGGTTATGCCATCCCAGTTTGGATGAACGTCCCCATTCTGAGCTACATTCTGCTCAAGGGCAAATGCGGCAAGTGCGGCGCGAAGATCCACTGGCATCATCTTGCCGTCGAGATCGTGACACCCTTGATATATATCGCCCTGTTTTACCGGTACGGACTCGATTCCCTGTTATTCTACAAGTACGTTGTCCTTTCCTCATTTCTGATCCCGATCTTCTTTATAGACTTGTTCCACAAACTTGTTCTGCACGTGACGACCATACCCCTTATCGCGACCGGACTTCTCTTTTCCCTTCTGCCTGCCAGTGATGTTGGCATTTTAAACTCTGGGATCACTTCGATCGTGATCCTGGGATTGCTGACCCTGATCGCTTATTTATTCTTTGCTTTGCGCAAGAGAGATGGATTGGGCGGTGGAGATATCTGGTTGCTGACCGGGATAGCGAGTTATTTCGGTTTTGTGGGCATGCCCTGGATCGTGTTGATCTCCTGCCTGACAGCGATAATCTATTTCTTCGCCTTCATCCGCAAGTCCGATCAGGAATTCGTTTGGGGTCCTTTCATTGCGGTTGCCGGAGTATTCTGGGCAGTAGGCGGAACTTTCTTCCTGGAGAGAATTCTCGTCTTCTGACCCTGGCTTATCCCTTTTGCAGGTTCGATTGATAAACAAATCCAGACAGAACCCTCACTGAATCCTGACCAAACGTTCGTACGGGTATCGTACGGGAATCATACGTGTATCATACGGGTAGCGTACGGTAAAGTATAAGGGAGTTAGTGCCCTGCAATAACCAGTCGGATTTAGCTCCTGCCTATCGAATAATACTCAAATCCTTGTTCTTTCATCTGACGCGGATCGTATTGATTACGTCCGTCAAAGATGATCGGGCTCTGCATATTTTGCTTCATCCTGGCAAAATCCGGATAGCGGAACTGGTGCCATTCGGTGACTAGCAGCATGGCAACCGCATCTTTGAGCGCTTCATATTCGTCGGAAGAATACTTGATATGGGGATGGTAGCCGAGAACCCTTTGCGCTTCGGCGACGGCGACCGGATCAAAAACCTGGATCTTCGCGCCTCGCTGCAGCAATTGGTTGATGATCACGACAGAGGGCGCTTCCCGGATATCGTCAGTCTGAGGCTTGAAAGCAAGCCCCCAAACGGCGAAGATTTTGCCGGCGAGATCACCTGCAAAACGCTTATCGATCTTCTCAATGAGGATCTCCTTTTGTCTCGCGTTTCGAAGCTCCACTGCTTCCAATAAGCTTGGCTCGATACCGGTTTCCTTTGCCATGTGTATCAAGGCTTTAACGTCCTTGGGGAAACACGAACCGCCATAACCGACACCCGGATAGATAAACTTGTAGCCTATACGGGTATCACTCCCGATACCGATGCGAACTTCACTGACATCCGCGCCGAGTTTCTCGCAGAGAAGGGCTATCTCATTGATAAAAGATATCTTGGTAGCAAGCATGGCATTGGCGGCATATTTGGTCATTTCAGCGGATTTGACTGACATCACGATCACGCGATCGGTGGTCCGGTTGAAGGGTGAATACAGGACCTTCATGAGTTCGCCAACTTCTGGTTTATCCGTTCCCACAATGACGCGGTCCGGTTTCATGAAGTCCTCGATGGCAGCGCCTTCTTTGAGGAACTCCGGGTTGGAAACGACGTCGAACCGAAGATCGACCTTGCGGGAATCGAGAACCTCCTGGATGACCTTTTTGACTCGTTCAGCCGTTCCCACGGGTACCGTCGATTTATTCACGATGATCTTGTATTCATTCATGTTCTGGGCGATCTCACGGGCAACCTGAAGCACGTATTGAAGATCGGCAGAGCCGTCTTCGTCAGGAGGAGTTCCCACTGCGATGAAAATGACCAGTGATTCTTCCACAGCCTTTTTGATGTCACCGGTGAAACTAAGCCTTTTCTCCGCGTGATTACGCTTGACCAATTCCTCCAGTCCGGGTTCCCAGATAGGGATCCTGGAATTGTTCAACAGGTCGATCTTACGTTTGTCATTATCGACGCAAACGACTTGGTTGCCCATTTCCGCGAAACAGGTTCCCGTCACCAATCCAACATATCCGGTGCCAATAACTGCGAGTTTCATGTCTTACCTCTTTTGTCCGCTCTTGAAGAATTCAATGGTTTCCGCGATCCCCCGGGATAGTGTGTAACCAGGAGTCCATCCTAAAATGCTGTTAGCTTTGTCAAAATTGAGCAGGCTGCGCCTGATATCCCCTTGCCTTGCCATTCCCGCGAGGGGTTCGATGTTAATCTCCAGTTGACGGCAGATCTCGTTGTAAAGCCCTCTTGTCGTGGTCTCGATCCTTGTGCCAATATTGAAAGCTTCACCTGTTCCATGTTCGAGAGCGAGGAGATTAGCTTGTACGACATCCTTGACGTAAACATAGTCGCGAATCATTCCCTCAGGCTCTTCGGGATAGGCATTGAGAACCGGCTGCTCGCCACTGAGCAGCTTCTCCGTGAAGATCGAAACAACTCCTGCTTCCCCGTGCGAAACCTGACGGGGACCATAGACGTTGGCGTAACGAAGCACCGTGTAACTCAAGCCATATTGGTGCTGATAAAAATATAGGTAGCTCTCCCCCACCATTTTATTAATGGCATAAACTGAGAGAGGTATGGGTTGATAGTTTTCACTGGTAGGATATTCTTCTGCCTCACCGTATATCGCTCCACCACTTGAGATAAAGATAACTTTCTTGACGTGATGCTTCATGCAGTTCTGGAGCAGATTGATCAAGCCAAGTACATTGATCCGAGCATCCCGCAAAGGATCCTCGATGGATCTCGGGACGCTGATCTGGGCAGCATGGTGGTTGACAATATCCGGCTGCTCGAGGCTGAAAACCTCGTCCAGTTCGGGAGAGCAAATATCCTGCTTGTAGAATTTTGCTTTCGGATTCAGGTTGTGGGCATAGCCACTTGAGAGGTCATCGACAACCACAACATCGTGCCCTGCGGCAAGATAGGCATCTGAAACGTGGGAACCGATAAATCCCGCTCCGCCTGTGATGAGAATCTTCATTATATATTCTCCACTACCGTGTATTCGCCAATGATCCGCAGATCGGCGGTCTTGACCCGAACTTTCACTGCCTGACGCAGAATATTTATCTGGAGTTGAACGTCCTCGATCTTCTCGTGACTCTCGACGACCCCGGTCACTCCCTTGAGCGGACCAGAGATGATCTCGACCCGCAGCCCCTTCTCAAGCCACAGGACATTGTCCAGATCCGCCTGATGCTGTTTGGAAAGGAAGATGCTCATCAATTCACCAAGGAGTTCACGCTGGTATTTGACCTTGATGAAACGAACGACATTCCCGGATAGAAGCAGTTTCTGGCGTGTGTCTTCCAAAGAACGAATAAACAGGTAGCCGGGGAACATCGGCACTTTGAACATGACTTTCCGATGTTGATAGAGATGTTCCCGTTCATGCTGAGGCAGATAATAAGTGATGCCAAGACGGCGGGCATAATCTGCTAAACGCTTTTCTGCACGGGGTTTGGTATGGACGACGCACCACGCTTCACCTTCAAAGGGCTCAAGCTTGCCAAAGAGTTCATCGATCAAGACAGGGGAATGTGTGGGCATATTGTCCTAAAACAAAGTCAAGCCCGAACCAGTTGATCGGGCTTGACTGAGATTATGTGGATTACAGGATCTCGACGTTGTCGGCTTTAATGTTCTTGAACGCATTGCGGGTGTCCAGAATACTCACACCGCTATCGGCGATTTCCTGATAATTGATACAGCTGTGATCAGTGATAACGATGACCAGATCGTACTTGATAAGATTCCCCAAAGCGATGGTGGAATAAGTCTTACCATTCTTTTCGTTGTGAAACTCACTTACGAATGGATCGTGGATATCGAAATCAGCCTGATAATTCTCAAGATGCTCGATCACCTGTTCGATGGGAGACTCACGCATATCGCGGATGTCTTTCTTGTAGGCAGCACCGAGCAAGAGGATCTTCGCGCGGGAAATGGCTACGCCTTTACGGTTCAATATCTTGATCGCCCGCTGTGTGACATAGAGGGGCATATCGATATTGATCTCGCCTGCAAGCTCGATCAGACGGGTGTGGAACTCGAATTCTCGGGCTTTCCAAGTCAGATAGAACGGATCGATGGGAATACAATGACCACCAACTCCGGGACCGGGATAGAATGCCATAAAGCCGTAAGGCTTGGTCTTCGCGGCATCTACTACTTCCCAGATGCTGATGCCCATTCTCTCGCAGAGAACGGTCATTTCATTAGCAAGGGCGATATTGATGTTTCTGAAAGTATTCTCGTAGATCTTCTCCATTTCAGCAACTTCCGGAGATGAGACAAGATGGATCGGTGCGTCCAGAATACTCTCGTATAAAGCTTTGGATACCTCATTACACTTGGGAGTGATTCCGCCGACGACCTTGGGAGTATTGTGGGTTTTATAAGTTTCATTTCCCGGATCTACACGTTCAGGAGAGAAAGCCACAAAAACTGTTTCACCAGCCACAAGACCTTGCTTCTCAAACTCAGGAAGGATGATTTCACGGGTCGTGCCTGGGTAGGTCGTGCTTTCTAAAACCACCAAAGTGCCCTTATTCAGATGTGGTGCCATGGCTTGAGTGGCAAGAGTTATAAAGGTCACGTCCGGTTGATGATATCTATCCAAAGGAGTCGGAACCGCGATCATGATCGCTTGCACTTCAGATATTCTGCTATAGTCCTTTGTGGCAGAAAGAAGACCGGATTTGACTACGGTTTCGAGGTCTTCGTCCTGGACATCGCCAATATAGTTCTGTCCGGCGTTGACATGTTCCACTGCATAATCCGACACTTCAAAACCTATGACCTTGAAGCCTTTCTTCGCGATTGTGACCGCCATGGGCAGTCCCACGTAACCAAGTCCTACTACTCCGATAACTGCACTTTTGTCTTTGATTTTGGCGATTAAGTCCATATAGACTCCTTCAGTTTATTCTTTAATATCTATAGTGTTCAGATTTGTATGGTCCATGGATCGGGACGTTTATATATCCGGCTTGTCTTTCCGTGAGGCGGGTCAGAACCACGCCAAGCTTCTCCAGATGCAGTCTTGCAACTTCCTCATCAAGGTTCTTGGGCAGGGTCATGACACTGATCTCATGCTCATTCTGCCAGAGTTCGATCTGCGCCAGGACTTGATTGGTGAAAGAACAGCTCATGACAAAGGACGGGTGACCGGTTGCGTTGCCAAGATTGACCAGCCTGCCTTCGGAGAGAAGGATTATCGACTTGTCATTGGGTAATTGTATCATATCCACCTGAGGCTTGATGTTCTTCTTGATGACGCCTTCGATCGAGAGGAGCTTATCGACCTGGATCTCGTTGTCAAAGTGACCAATGTTGCATACTATGGCGTGATCCTTCATCTTCATGATATGGTCAGCACGGATCACATCGCAATTCCCTGTTGCAGTCACGAAGATATCTCCGGTTTCCAACAAGTTATCCAGAAGATTGACCTCGTATCCTTCCATGGCAGCTTGCAGAGCACAGATGGGATCGATCTCGGTCACGATGACCCGTGCGCCAAGACCACGCATGGATTGAGCGCAACCCTTGCCTACGTCACCATAGCCACAAACGACCACTACTTTACCCGAGACCATGACATCAGTGCCACGCTTAATTCCGTCTGCCAGGGATTCACGACATCCGTAGAGATTGTCGAACTTGCTCTTGGTCACTGAGTCATTGACATTGATCGCAGGGAACAGGAGTGTTCCGGCTTCCAGCATTTGGTACAGACGGTGTACTCCGGTGGTAGTCTCTTCACTGACACCTTTCATGGCAGTCACGATATTGTGCCACTTTCGGGGATCATCTTTCAGTCCCTGAATGAGCAGAGCCTGCATGATGGCGAACTCCCGGTTGTCTTTCACAGGCTCGGGTAATATACCGTTACTTGCGTATTCATCCTCAAGTCTGACGCCCTCATGGATCATCAGGGTGGCATCCCCACCATCATCAACGATAAGATGGGGAGCCTGGTCATTACCCCAGCTTAGGGCTTGGAGAGTGCACCACCAGTATTCCTCAAGAGTTTCACCTTTCCATGCAAATACTGGAACTCCCGATGCAGCGATCGCTGCTGCGGCATGGTCCTGAGTACTGAAGATGTTGCAGCTTGCCCAGCGCACCTTGGCACCGAGTTCGACCAGTGTCTCGATCAGCACAGCTGTTTGAATCGTCATGTGGAGGCTTCCTGTTATGGAAGCCCCACTCAACGGTTTAATATGTCCATATTTCTGCCTGAGAGCCATAAGCCCTGGCATTTCTATTTCAGCCATCTCAATTTCTTTGCGACCAAAGTCCTTGAGACTGATATCTGCTACTTTGTATTCCATGGTATCCTCGTGAGTTTTATCTTCTGAAGTTATCCCGTCGTGGAGGACGACGATCTCTGTCTCCTCTGGAATCGCGCTGCTGATGCATTTCGGGTCTGTCCTTCGGTGCATTGGGATCCGGTTCAGGATTGCCTTCCAGCCCTTTCATAGCGAGAGCAAGCTTACCTTTCTCGGATTCAATGACCTTGACCTTGACTGTGTCGCCCATCTTGACCATATCCAGCGGATGATTGATTCTGCTGGTGTGCATTTGGGAAACATGAACCATTCCTTCTTTGACTCCACCCATGATCTTGACGAATACGCCATAATTCTCGATCCTGAAGACCTGTCCTTCAAAGACAGCTCCGATCTCTGGTTCTTCGACGATGCCTTTGACCATAGCCTTGGCTTTGTCGATGGAAGCTTTATCCGGGGAGAGGATACGCACTGTACCGTCATCAGAGATGTCAACCTGAACCTTGCATTTCTCGATTATAGACTTGATCATCTTACCTGCGGGTCCTATTACCTCTCCGATCTTCTCGACGGGAACCTTGAAGGATTCGATCCTGGGAGCTGAGGGAAGCAAGTCAGGACGCGGTTCAGCAATACACTGCTGCATCAAACCCAGTATATGCAATCTGGCGGTCTTAGCCTGGTTAAGGGCAGTACGCATGATGTCCTTGGTGATCCCTTCGATCTTGATATCCATCTGCATGGCGGTGATACCGTCTTTTGTTCCGGCGCACTTGAAATCCATGTCACCAAGGTGATCTTCAAGCCCCATGATATCGGTCAGGACAACGTGCTGATCACCTTCGAGGATCAGACCATTGGCAATACCAGCGACTGGAGCCTTGATCGGAACACCCGCTGCCATTAAAGCGAGACAGGTGGAGCAGATCGAAGCCATAGACGAGCTACCGTTGGATTCCAGAATATCCGAAACCAAGCGGATCGTATAGGGGAAAACTTCCTGTGAAGGGATAACTGTCTTGAGTGCTCTCTCGGCAAGGTTGCCATGCCCGAGTTCACGACGTCCCGTGGGCCCCATACGTCCGGCTTCACCAACGCTGAAGGGCGGGAAGTTGTAGTGAAGATAATACTGCTTTTTGTATTCTTCTTCGAGAGTATCTATGACCTGCTCGTCAGAACCGCCACCAAGTGTGACAGTACCCAGCGACTGAGTTTCACCCCTGGTAAAGAGAGCTGAGCCATGCACAAGCGGCAGAACGTCGATCTCACATGTGATATCTCTGATCTCATCGAGACCACGACCATCGACTCTGTGATGCTTAAAGAGAATGGATTCACGGACGCATTTTCGGATAACTTCTTCATAAGCTTCCTTGTAATAACGTTCGTTATCAGCAAAAGCATCACCGTCAGCTTCGCTATATTTTGCCAGCATTTCTGCTTCAGCGTTATCAAAAGCATCCTGACGTTCCTGCTTGCCAAAGATCACCGCTGCTTTGGCTATGACTTGCTCATAATCAGCCTTGACTTTCGCCATGAGCTCTTCAGGGACGCGATCAAGAACGACATCAACTTTCGTTTTGCCGATCTCATTCACGAACTCATCTTCCAGTGCGCAGAGCTTTTTGATCTCTTCATGCCCATTATAGACTGCTTCGAGCATGATCTCTTCTGAGAGCTCGCTTGCCGCTGATTCGATCATGACGATCGAGGTCGCGCTACCGGCTACTGCCAGATTCAGCTTCGATTCTGTCTTTATCTGCTTGATCGTGGGGTTTACAACGATCTGATCATCAATATACCCAACCGTGACACCGGCGATCGGTCCATGGAAAGGAATATCCGAGATCGACAGTGCCAATGACGCACCAAGTACCCCCAGCACTTCAGGGTTGTTCTCGCCATCGTAGGAGAGGACGTTGAGCACGACGTGCACGGCATTACGGAAGCCTTCCGGGAAGAGCGGACGGATCGAGCGGTCGATAACACGCGCCATCAGGGTCGCATCAGTCGAGGGCTTGGATTCACGCTTGAAGAAACCACCGGGGATCTTACCCGCGGCATACATCTTTTCAATGAAATCCACTGTCAGAGGGAAGAAGTCCGTATTCTGAGTGGCTTCTTTCGCCATAGTGGCGGTAACGAGGACGGAGGTTTCTCCATATTGGATGAAGACAGAACCATTGGCTTGCTTAGCCATTCTGCCCGTTTCGATCATAAGCGGACGACCGCAGAAATCGATGGTTTTACGAGTAATATTGAAGTTATGCATAAACTTCTCCTTTTAGTTTACCTTCAGGAGAGAGAAGCAATAGGCTGAAGAGACTATCATTGAACCCAGACGAATACAACCGGTCCATTCCGGTCATCAATGAGTCCCTTGAGCTTATTGCTCGAATCTCCCAAAGAGATGTTAAATCCTTATAATGAAAAAGGGATTCCCCATTCCCTCAAGCTCATTCAAGCTCAGTGGTCTGTGAGAATCCTGCTTTTTCATATCTTCGATAATTATCTTGGCTATAGAGTTACTTTCTGATGCCAAGCGCCTTGATGATCGAGCGGTAACGATTGATATCCTTACGTTTCAAATAATCAAGGAGGCGCCTGCGCTGCCCGATCAGTATCAACAAGCCCCGGCGGGTTGAAAAGTCCTTCGTGTGAACTTTCAGATGCTCAGTAATATCGCTGATGCGACGAGTGAGCATGGCAACCTGTACTTCCGGTGAGCCAGTGTCTGATTCATGGAGTTTAAACTCTGCCATGATAGCTGTTTTAGCCTCAGGTTTTAGTGGCATTTCATCCTCCAGATGAATTTATTGCGTCAGCATTCAGGAGACACGTTATTTGTAAAGTGTTATTTTGGGTTAGTGAGTTAATAAGTTAATGGGTTAATGCAGATCAGGCTTGGTCTTCTACTGATTTGATCAGTCCAACTAATTGCCTTTTAACCCGCTGCGCTGTTCCTGTCGTGTTCTGCGCAATCACTTTATCCTCTATAAAACCGAGCATAAGAGCAATATCTATTTGTGTTATAAGCTCTGTCAATGAACCCAAGGCAACATTGAGAAAGTTTGAAAGCTCACGTGATGATCTTCTTCCGCACCCTTCAGCTATATTGGATGGAATGGACACCACGGCTCGTTTCATCTGTGAGGTCAAACCCCAGACCTCATCACGAGGAAAGCTACTTGTAAGATCGTAGATCTCTTTAACAAGCATCATGCTAGATTTATAAACTTCAAGATCTGTATGCATCATAAGCTGTAATATGTCCTCTATTAACCGGTTAACTCATTAACTTATTAACCCAAAATCTGGTGGAGGTGGCGGGTATCGAACCCGCGTCCAAGAAACCGCCCAAAAGCGAATCTACATGCTTAGTTATCTTTAGTCTCAGATCGCGCGAGAAAGATAATCAGAACTGCGCGATCCCAGGTTAAAGGTCTTAGCCACGCTCTATAACCATTGAGCGCGGAGCGTCCGTACTGTTACGACGCCTCATTCTCCCCCGACGGAACGGGGAGGTGAAACGTTAGCGGCTTATGCTGCTAAGGAGTAGTTGTTGTTTGCAATTAATTTTTTGCGCTACTTGATAACGGAGTGGATAGCATCTCCGGCATGCATCACAATCATTCAAAGTTCCCTGTCGAAACCATGTCACCCCCTATACGCTGAAAAAGATCTGTGCTCAAATCTGAGCAAGTGTATTTCCTGTCAATGAGTTTTATCCTCTGAAGCATTTCTGGTTGATTCAAATAGCAACCTTCATAGAAACATCAATCTTACACCTGAGATAGTATAACCTAAACCAAAGATTTTCCCAACGATTTCCAAGAGCCTCTTGGGAGCCTCTTGGGTGCCTCTTGGGTCGTGCTTGGGTGGCGACCCAAGAGGCATCCAAGCGGGATCTTAGTGGTCTTTGGTGTGCAAGAGACCGATCTTTGGTTTATTCTTGTACAATCTGACATGCTCCAACATCCTGAACTGCTGTTATATACAGCATTCTTCCGAATAAGATGCATCAACAATAATGCCTGTGTCCTCCGGCGATCCATTCAATGAAACAGATATTTGTCTCCGGGCTAGACCGCGCTTTCTTCCTTTCTATCCGGCATAAGCATGGTGGATTCCGGATGAATGGTGACCGTATCCTTTCCATATTTTGTACGGATATCATACGGGCATCGTACGGGGGGCATACGGCTATGATACGGTGGTGAAAAAGGAGGCAGGGAATTAAGTTGCCAGAGTGAGTTCAGTTTATGTTATTTACGGCGATACTCATTGAAGCTTAGTTTATAGCCGGTCTCGGAGGTGACTTTCTCGTAAAACACCATTTCCCATTGGTTTGGATCATAATCAGGAAAGTAGGTATCTCCATTCAATTGCGCCTCGATATGTGTGATAAAAAGCCGTGAAGCCAGCGGGAGAAACAACCGGAAGATCTCCGCTCCGCCGATGACGAATGCCTCGTTGACTCCAATATATTCGAGGATTTCCCCGAGGCTGTGGCAGATCACGACTCCGGGCAAACTCAGCGAAAGGTCGTGAGTGAGTACGACATTCGTGCGCTGATCGAGTGGCTTTCCCAGGGATTGCCAGGTGTTTTTGCCCATGATGACTGTGTGTCCCAAAGTCTTTGCGCGGAAGTATTTCAGGTCTTCCGGGATGCGCCAGGGAAGCCTGTTCCCCTTGCCGATAAGGCGATTGGAATCCATAGCCACGATGATCGCAAGATTGGGTAGGATATTATCAGAACTTACCGACACTGAAGAACCTGTCTATCTGTTCAATATTGGAAGATTTAGCTTCGGCGAGAGTCCCCTGGAACAGGAGTTTACCACTGTCGAGAAAGATGAGCCTGTCCGCGATCCGGTGAATTGAGGCAAGTTCATGCGTGACAATGATCATGGTCATATTCAGCTTGTGTTTCAGATCGAGAATGAGCTCATCCAGATGCGCCGAAGTTTCCGGATCCAAGCCCGCTGAGGGTTCATCACAGATGAGCAGGTCGGGATCGAGAACGATCGCTCTGGCAAGCGCGGCACGCTTCTTCATGCCACCCGAAAGTTCCGAGGGCAGCAGATGAATGGCATGATCCAGCCCGACGAGTGAGAGTTTGGTGCGCACTATGCGTTCGATCAGAGCCGGAGCGACACGCGTGTGTTGCTCCAGGGGAATGCTGATGTTCTCGAAGACTGATATGGAGTTCATCAGGGCACCATTCTGGAAGAGCACTCCCACGCGTTTGAGGATGCGGTTGAATTCCTTCTCGTCCATGTCCGTGACTTCCTCGCCCCAGAACCTGACAGACCCGGAAAAGGGTTGCTCCAGCCTGAGAATATTGCGCATGAGCGTTGTCTTTCCGCATCCGCTTCCCCCTAGGACGACATTGACCTTGTTGTGGAGGAAATCGACGCTGACTCCTTCGAGGATGGTCTGTTCGCCGTATTTGGCTACGAGATCGGTGGTCGAGATTACTGCTTCGTCTTTCATAGATACAGCAAACTGAAGATGGCGTCGAGCAGGATGACAGCGAAGATCGAATTGACAACGGACATGGTCGTTGCCTTGCCGACTCCCTCTGCCCCGCCTCGAACCTGAAGTCCGTAATATGAACCGATGATGACGATGACCCAGGCAAAGACGGTGCTCTTCACGAAAGAGATGACAAGGTCTTTGATCACGATGACGTCTATCGCTCTGTTGACGAAGTTCGCCAGACTGAGATCGAGATACCCTACGCTGATGATCACGCCGCCAAGCATGCCGATCAGGATCGAGAAGGCAACAAGCATGGGCATGACAACGGTGATCGCATGGAGCTTGGGTACTATCACATAACGTAAAGGATTGAGTGCCATCACCTGCAACGCGTCCAATTCCTCGGTGACCTTCATGGTGGCGATCTCGGATGCTATCGCGGAACCGCTTCTTCCTGCGACGATTATGGCAGTAAGCAACGGTCCCATCTCACGAACCATGGTTATGGAAAGCAGGTCGGCAAGGAAGACTCCGGCGCCGTAGTTGCGGAGTTGAACACCTGATTGAAGTGAGAGGATAAAGCCTATGACGATCGAGAGCAGGGCAACGATCGGCAGAGCTGAGGTACCCAATTGAAAAGCCTGAGCATAGAATGAGCCTTTGCGTGCGGAACGATGATCGAAGATACCCACGATCGACCAGTAGAATGACTCGGAAGCGAGGATCAGCAGGATAGTGAAGTTCTTCCATGCATTTATCCCTTCATTGCCGATCCGTTCAAAGAATCCGACCTTCGTGACACTCTCCGGAAGCGGTAATGACAAGGAGCTGAAGGTTTCGATTATCGAAGCAAGTTCCTGGCTCGCGCCAAGCACCATGATCAGTGAGCCCTTCGCGGACGCCAGGCTCTGGAGTTCATCCAGGAGAGCTACTCCGGCACTGTCCAGGGCTGTTACCTCGCTGATGTCAATATTCCTTATCTCATTGGATCTTATGTGTTTGACCGATTCTGTATAAACCAGATAGGTGGTCTTGTTGGTGAGCTCACCCGATAGAACGAGAGTGGAATCGGAGACTGAAACTTTTGACATATCAATAGAAAAGTGATAGCCTCAGGAATGAGCTATAGTCGTAAAGAATGTAGTCTTTGATCTCTTTGTCAAAGATGAGGTTGGCTCTGATGTCTATAGAGATGTTTCGCAGGATGCGGAAGTTGATCCTGTTATCACTCTCGTATTTGGCATCGCTGGCTTCTTTTCCGATGGGGAAAAGAACATCAAAAGTGGAGTTTATGCTGAGGAACCTGAAGATGTTCTGCGCGGAGAAGATCATCGTGCTTTCAAGTCCCTTGGTCAAAGTGTTCTTTCCTTCGCGATAGATCAGGTAGTTCAGGCTATCCGCAGGATTTACGTACTCACTTTCGAAGGTATAGGCGTCGTTGTTGAATTCCTGTTGCCAGCCGAAACCTCCGCGGATGCTGAACCACACCTTGGGAGTGACGACGAATCGGTAGGTGATACCCGTGCCTTCCTTGACCCTGAGCGGGAAAAATGAGACCTGAGTCTTGAGGTCATTCTGGTCTTTCAGGATGTCGATCACGTCACCAACATCATTCTTCAGGATAAGATTCTTGGGGTCAGTGAAATAAAGCTTTTCGCCGAAGAAATGAGTGGTCAGGTCTGTTCTGCCGTATAGTCCGAAATTCTTCAGGTATTTATTCTTCTCTATGGGTACGAAGAGAACTGTGTTCTTTAGTGACCATCCATCCAGAGTTATACGGAATTCGTCTCCCGTCGCGAGGTTCATCCCCAGGTCGTAGAGGGAACGCATGCTGTATTCAAAGGGTTTAGGTTTGTAGTTGATCGAATTTTCAAATTGACCATTCAGGGTGAAGCTGTTGACAGGTTCTTCCTGAGCGGCGGAATTCTTGGTGGAGAGGGTTATATTAGTGTGAACAGCGCCACTGTGGATCTTGTTTCCTCTTGCGATCAAACCGTCATCACCCAGAACACCGGCTCCGAGTAGGAAGTTACCTTCTCCGGCTGGATCAACGATAACGGTCAGAAGTTTGCTCTCACCTTCCAGTAGATCTACTATGGTGAAATCGCGCAAGTCACTCCAGGGACCGCCTCCCAGCTTGATCATATACTGCCCTGAGGTCAGGATCCATACCTTCTCAAGCTCGCCGATCTCATCATCGCCGACGGATATTCCCTGGCTCAGAAAGTCATAGCCTACCTGATCTGCCTTCTTCTTGTAGATGTCATAATTCAGCCTGACTAAGTTGTGGGACTCATCAAGGATCATCACTGTAAGTTCAGCCCAGGCTGGTTTATCGATCACAGTGCGCATCTGGGGCTTGATCTTCACCTCGTGCTTGATCTTGAGGAAGTCGTCTATCGTGACGATGTAGTCACCGGGTTCCAATTGCAGCGGCTGACCGAAGACGCCTGTGATTCGATCGGTCTCCTCGTTGTTATCAGCCGGTTCGACGTAGTAGAAGGCTTCAGGATGAGGCTGAGTCATCATGGGTACGAGCAATTCACCCGTATCGAAGGCTATTTGGGGATTGTCCAGTTTGGCGTAATATACCGCTTCAGCAGGCGTGAGCTTGTTTGCCGGACGCAGGGCAATGATCTCCTTGCCATCCAGGAAAGTGATACATTTCGCGGCAAAGACGTCTGTTTCTGCCATGATCAGCTCATTGAGAACCTGTACCAGATAGACAGGGCTGGTGTCAGGAAGGGGTCTGACACTCGTACCCAGGTAGTTGAAAAGCACTCTTTGAGTGGAACTGTCCCGGAGGATGAATTCGATCTTGACGTAAGCCTTGGAGACGGGTTTCTCCTCTATCATTTCCAAGTTCTGGATATTCGTTTCGAGATAGTAGCTGGGGTTGGCTTCACCGGTGTCGCGTCCTACTTTCTGGAAGATGTTGTACGCTCTGATCCTCTCCACAAGGAGATTGGGAACAGCATCCGAGAGACGGGTTGCCCAGACGTCATTGGGCAGATAGCTGATCTGGAAGTTGTCCTTACGTACTACGATCTGATTGCGGCTATAGGCTCTGGCAACCGTCGTTTCCAGGACTTCCAGGGTCTTTCCCTTGGGAGTGTTCTGCCTCAGGCTGCTGAGTTCGGTCGCGCTTAAATAATCCAGTACGTAGTATTTCGTCACACCTTTTACGATCTTGGGGAAGCAACCCGTGCTGATCAGGCTTGTGACGATCAGGATCAGTAAAGCTATCAAACGGAAGGTTCTTTTCATAATATCTCCATAGCTAATTGCTACGCCATAAGATCGAGGGAGTGTCACTGATCTGTTTTGAGAAGTCGTTAAGGTTTTCGGAGGCTTCTCTCAGAGACTCGATCATATCGTACAAATTACTGCGGTTGCGCATCAGAGTTCTGTCCAGATTTCCCATCAGGGTTCCGGCTTTCGTGACGGCAGAGGTGAGTTCGGATACAAGCTCGCGGGTATCTGTCTCAGCAAGCTTGCCGGAGAGTTTTGAAACGTTTACGATGAGTGAATCCATCTCAGGAGAAGCAATAAGCTTGTTGACACCCTCGAGAGACTTGTTGATATTCATGCTGATCTCGTTGATCCGCAGGGTAGTCTGCAACACCATCTCGTCGGAATGCTTGCCTACGGCGTTGACCCGGAATTCAGTCTCTTTCAGGAGTGATACGGTCTGGTTGTTTACCTCCGTGATGGATCGATTCAGGTTCGTAGTGATCTTCTCGAGTTCCTGATTTACTGTGTTGGTGAGGGTCATGAGCGAGTTCCGGGATGCTGTGCCGATACTATCGACGTTCGAAGCAGCAGAATCCGAGATCTTGTCAATATCCCTGACAGTTGCATTGGAGATATCCGCCAGACTCTTGCTGAGGCTTGCGCTGATGCCGTCCAGTTCACCCTCGAGGCTTTTAGTGATATTGGCGGCGCTGGAGGATAGCTCGTTAATGCTTGAGATCGTGCCGCTAAGATTTGCTCTGGTGTCCTGGATCAGGAGGCTTGTCTGCTTGAGGATATCAGTGATGTTATCACGGTTTTCCTCGTCGGTAAGCTTTGCAAGATTCCTGGCTACTTCGTCTATTTTATCCACAAGCGATATTGCTCTGTCGGACATATCGTCAATGACTGATACGGCTGACTTTATATACGATCCCGGCTTCAGGGTTCTGGCTTGATTCGTCCCACCTCGCAGTTCCATGGCTTTTACACCGGTGATACCCATGAACACGAGCACTGCCTCTGTATTCTCTTTTATTGGAGTGCCTGCCTGGATACTGATCTTGAGTATGACTTTGGTGACGTCCCTGGGGTTGATCCTGATGTCTTCGACTCTGCCGATCTTAATGCCTTGATAATTGACCACTCCGCCGACTTGGATACCTGAAACAGAGTAGTTTTCATACTGTACGAAGTAGATATCTCTCTTCTCAACGAGTCTGTTCCCTGCTACGGCGACAATGAAGAGCACAATAAGCGCGATACCGACTGTGAGAAATATCCCAAGCCTGATCTTGACAGATTTGGAGACCATCATTTACTCCTAATAGTTGATTTCACCGGTAAGGAATCGGTTCTTGATCTGAACAGGAACGCTTGCCTTGATATGCACCCGACCCTCGCAGATAACTTCATCTCCGAAGCTGACATCACCCTCGATCTTCAGCTCCTTACAACCTGATAGGGACGGTACTCCGGCAAACTTACTCATCATCTGTGTGATAGAACCATAGTATTTCTCATCCAGTTCAACCTTTGGCGGAGTCGAGAGACCACGCTTCAGGACTATCTGGTACTGGTCATTTAGTTCGTAGGCATCCGACCAGACTGAGAGCAGATCCACCGTCTTCTTTACCGGCGCGAATCTTGATCTGGGCACAAGCAGTGCTTTGGAGTTGTTAAACACACTGATCGCCGCGCCCATCGCCGTTTCAAGCTGAATGACCTGAACTCCATCGATGGTCTTTGGATTAACGATCAAAGGCAACAGCATGATCCCATCTCCCGCGATCAGCGACCACTGCAAAGCTTTGAGATCTATCCAGAGATTGTTTGTATTGAAGTATCTGAATTTGTTGATATCCTGAAACTCGTCAAGCTCGTTCTCGGGGCACTGTGCGATCTCTCGCAGCATCAGCTGTCCACGTTCATCCTGACAGAGGTGTCCACCTTTCTTGTCCGTCTCGGTGCGGTCACAAACCTCCATAAGGAAGTGGATATTATTCTTCTCCATATAGTTGGGAATGGCAGTATCAACCGTTGCACCCAGGTTGTCGGCATTGGAGATGAATGCGTAACGAAACCCTTTATCAATCAGTTTATCAAGCAAATGATCCTTTGTGATGGCTGTGTAGAGGTCGCCATGCCCGGGTGGATTCCAGCTCTTTGTTCTGTCTCCTGATTCAAAGAACTTCAGATCCGATCTCCTGATCCGAGGGAACTTGTTCTGCACGAACGACAAGGGTAGATCCTTCAAGCCAATATCCGGATACTTCTGTAGATAATCGAGAGTATCATTATCGGTATTGAAGCTGTTCATGAACAGCAGGGACAGGTCGTATCCGGAGAGAGACCTCAAGGTGAGGATCTGCCGCGCAATGATATCCAGGAAGTTCATGTTCCCTTTGACGGGGAGGAGAGATTTTGCCTTGGAAAGCCCCATAGAGGTGCCGAGTCCGCCGTTGAGCTTGATCACGACAATACTCTTCAGCGCATCGGTTCGGGCATGATCCCGGATCGTTTCATAGTTGATCACGTTCTCAGGCTTAGGAGGTTCGATTTGTTGATTGGAAAGCAGCCCTTTCTCACCTTTCGCCAATAATTTATAATATTCGCTAAAGGTGTTGATAACGTCTTCCTCTATACCTTCTGTTTTCATGAGTTTGACAAACTGGCTCAGCATATCTACTCCTTAAAGGGATTTGTCAATAAGCCTTGTGATGAGATCTTCTCCGACAGGACTAGGCACAGTTATATGCCCATCCACGGAGTGTTTAAGGTTCCATTCCGTGACCGTCGCCACAGCATTGGGGTTCCTTGCCCAGTTTCGTCTCGCGACTCCGCCCATAACATCCCAGGACAGACCTGATCTTACCACAGAGTCCATATAATCACTACCATCGAGGACGATACCATTGCCACCGTTGATCGATCTGCCGATTCCGACTCCGCCTCCGTTGGAAAGTACCACAAGGGACATTCCTCTGGCAACATTTCCCGCAAAGCAATGAGTTGCCATATCCGCCATGACGTTACTGCCATCCCGGATATTGGCTGTTTCGCGGAAAGGTGAATCAGTACCAGAGACATCGTGATGGTCGCGCCCAAGCATGACCGGACCTATCTCGCCATCACGCACCATTTGATTGAATCTTAGAGCGATACGTATTCTACCTTCTTCATCGGCATAGAGGATGCGGGCTTTCGTACCCACCACGAGTTTATTCTCCTCAGCAGTGGATATCCAATGATAATTATCTCTGTCCATGGAATTACGTTTCGGGTCGATGAGAGCTCTGGCTGCCAGATCGGTCTTACGCAAATCTTCATCCTTACGGCTCAGGCAGACCCAGCGGAATGGTCCATACCCATAATCAAAACACATAGGCCCCATAATATCTTCCACATAGGATGGCCAGATAAAACCTTCACTGGTGTTGAGTCCGTTTGCCGCGATCTCAAGAACTCCGGCATCAAAGACCGATGCCATGAAGCTATTGCCATAATCCCAAAATCTGGAACCCTTGGCGCAGAGTCTCTTGATCGCGCTATAATGCCGTTTCAGTGACTCATCGACATGTTTCCTGAAACTCAGCTCATCCTTGGCGAGAAGTTCTCTGCTTTGTTCAAAACTCAGTCCCACGGGTGTATATCCGCCTTCATAAACTGCATGACAGGACGTCTGATCGGATAATAGCTCCGCCTTGATATCATGTTTATCGATGTATTCAAGCAGATCGACGATGTTTCCGTGATAAGCTATTGATAAAGGTTTTCCGGAGACCCTGAATTCATCTACAAGCCTAAATATTTCCTCCAGATCAGCAGAAACCTTGCCGACCCAACCTTGGCTGTGCCTCGTCTCAATCCTGCTGATATCGACTTCCGCTATAATACCGATGCCACCTGCGATTTCCACTGCCTTGGATTGAGCGCCACTCATCCCGCCCAATCCGCTTGAGACGTAAAGAACACCGCTCAGATCTTTGTCTTCAGGGATTCCCAGGTACTTTCTCCCAGCATTCAGTAAGGTTATAAATGTGCCATGGACAATACCCTGAGGTCCGATATACATCCAGCCACCGGCTGTCATCTGACCATAATTGGCAACCCCCAAAGCCGTTAATCGCTTGAATTCCTCCGGATTATCCCATTTCCCGATCGTCAGACCATTCGTGGATATAACTCTGGGAGACTCCTTTCGGGAAGGGAACAATCCTACGGGGTGTCCTGAAGCAACTACCAGAGTCTGATCTTCGCGCATCACTTGCAGATACTGCTTGATCAACTGATACTGCATCCAGTTCTGGCAAACCTGACCAGTCTCTCCATAGGTCACCAATTCATAGGGATAAAGGGCGATGTCAAAATCCAGATTGTTATCGATCATGACCTGCATGGCTCTGGCAGCAGTAATTCCCTGATACTCTTCGATAGGTTTACCATAGATCCTGCCCTGAGGACGATACCTGTATCCATAGATCCTGCCCATCGTGCGTAATTCGTTCAGAAACTCCGGCGCTAACTTCTCATGAAGTTTAGTCGGGATATATCTCAGGGCGTTTTGTAAAGCAACCCCGACCTCATGCCGCGAAAGATTCAAGCCCCGGTCAGGAGCTCTTCGAATACCCGGCTCGAACACCGGATCAGGTGGTAGCACATTGGACAGGCCAATATTCTGGTATCCTGTATCGGACATAATAACCTCTTATATCATATATTATATAGATCAATTCTGTATAAGCCTGGGCTATGCTCCAACTACAACGGCAAGGCTCTCTTGCAGTGAGGTTTATAGTCAAATGAGTCCGGGCAAATGCTCAGCTTATTAAACAATTATGTATTATTTCCGCTTTATGAAAACTGTCAAGGACAAATTCTCTTCCTATATATCGCCGCTTATGGCATACATAACTGATTTGCCACACATCGATAATTATCCTCTTGACGAAATAGCTCCCCGTATCGATATTGTCGTCATGAGGATAACAAGTATCATTATCGTTTGCTTGATCTTGCTGACTGCTTCATTCGCGTCAGCAGCGGAGAATGACTCATATTTCCGGGACTATATTGTCTCCTATCCCCATACGGTTGGGAAAGCCATATCAGCGCCGCTGAATTGGGAAACTTCCGACTGGCTCAAAGCCGGAGGAGTGATCGCCATTTGTGGAAGCCTGTATCTGTTAGACGAAGAGATACGCGACTTTATCCAGGATAACCGCACAGACTCCGGGGACAATATCATGACCGGATTCAAGCAGTTTGGAGAGGGTAAATACATGATCCCCGCAATGGGCGCGACGATCCTGGCAGGCTGCCTTACGGGCTCCGAAAAGACCACTGACACGGGACTGCTCTGCCTCAAGAGCTTCATCCTGGCAGAAAGCGTCACGCAGGGCTTGAAAATCGCTACCCAACGCCAACGCCCTGACAAAGAAAACGGCAACCAGTTCTGGAACAATAGCTCTTTCATCATCAATAACAATGCCTTCCCCTCGGGACACGCAACCTTGGTCTGGAGCCTTGCTCCGATCCTGGCTCATCAGTACAGAAACATGGGCTGGGTCCCTCCGGTGGCGTATTCGATCGCTGCCCTGACTTCCTATTCCCGCCTCAATGACGATAAACACTGGGCAAGTGATGTTTTCTTCGGTGCTGTTATCGGCTATGTCTCGGCGAAACTGGTACTTGCCGATACACCGGTACTTACGCTCGCGCCGGACATTGAGCATCAGGGTCTTGCTTTCCAATTTGAGTTCTAAACCTTAGCCTTCCTGCATTTCCCTTACTCACGATCCTGAAGCATCTGGTATCATATTACACACTATAACCTATGATATCGTAGTTCGAAACATCATAAGCAAGATATTATTCCCCGTTCAAGATTTATCTTGACACAGATCAGCTATAATGATCATTTAGCAACATCATGGAATCCCTCTCAGGAAGGAGATAATGCGCGTTTATCATTTGATCTTGTTGTTTTTGTTTTGCATGTTGCTTGGCTCGCCTACACCGCTTAAGCGAGACATTGATCCTGAAGGTATGGATGCGAAGGATCTACTGACTTGGGCAGAAAGTGGGAACCGGGAAGCGCAGTTTCAGCTTGGAGTACGTTTTTACACCGGTAAGGATCAACCTCAAGACATATTTGAAGCGATGCGCTGGCTGAATCTGGCTTCACGGCAAGGTTGCAGCGGAGCGGATTTTTATCTCGATCAGCTGGAGTATAATCAAGATCTTAATCATTTGGAAGTCAACTCCTCCACAGGCTATACCGGGAATGGCGGGTATCTCTCCCAGATGCGGATCCTCGTTGATGCCCCTCTTGTTTCCATCTTGGGGCCGAAAACTGATACGCTTTCCGTGATAGTTGATACGGAAAAACTCCTCGAGCCGGAATACAACCATTACAGATGGAAGGATATCAGAATAGGCGCACTAAATGTCCAAAGGCTGGTAAACGCCGTCAGATTTCAGAACGCCCCCAAGGAATTCACCCTGATAATTGACAAAGATTCCGCGTATTCATTTCTCGTGGAGAACAAAACTGAAACCATCCTGAGTGCATCTCCCGTCAATGTCGGTGCATTGCACAACAACGTTACGAACTATCTATCCTCCGGAAGCGGGATTCACAGGATCAGAACCAGCAAGTATTTCGCTAACTTCTGGGGCAGTTATGGCAGCGGAGGATTACTGATCGATAACGACCGCTATCTCAATGGTTCGGACGCCTTTATCGCGATCCACGGTACGAACCAGGAAAGCTGGCTGCTGATGTCCAAGACCCCGGAGGACAGATATCTGACCCACGGATGCGTCAGGGTTCTGGATAAGACCCTCAAGCAGTATATAAGCCTCTACCGTGCTAATAAACTGGACACCGCTATCTATGTGCCTTTCAGTTCTCCCACCGGCACTCTCACCCAGAATGCCTATACCAGAACCTATTTTGGCAAATGGAAAGACATGCGGATGGGCACCGGAGGACCGACCTTAACCGATATCATCAATGATCTGAAAGTCCGGTGGCGCACCTCCTGAACGTGACAGGTTCAGTATATTTTTCATAGATGAATAGATAAAAGACCAGGAAAGAACTTTGTGAACATACCTGCTTCTTCCTAAACATCCCAGGCTACGCTTCCCGTATGATTACCGTACGCCTCCCGTACGGTTACCGTACGATCATTCGGAATGAGTAGCGAAGGAATACGTCCGGTATTGGCTCAGTATCCCAGAGAGTGGAAGCAGAG
>DAOPZE010000002.1:0-29747 GCA_035353255.1 Candidatus Cloacimonadota bacterium | reverse complement strand
AGAGGATGGTATTAAGACCGGTTCGCTCAAGCCCAGATGACAAAGTGAACCTGATCCTAAGCGAGATATCTATAAGAAATGTGATCAAACGACCACTAATGACAAAAAAAGGCTTGACGGAATCATTACACGTGGAAAAGATTGAAATGACTGTGACGCTTGAAAGTGATTTGGTAGTTCAAGCGAGGGCTAAATCAATCGCTATAGCCTCTTAATCAATCATTAACACCAGCGAGGAATAAATAATCATGAATGATGTTTACAAAAAGTTGGCGCTTATCGACGCAGGCTTTGTTTTGGATGCTGCGACCGGACGTGGAGAGTTTATCAATACGATCAAAAACAGTTTCCGCTCGTACACACAGATCATCGGGATAGACAGCTCTGAAAAGAGTGTGAACTATACCCAAAAACTATTCCCCGACAACGACATAGAGATCTACAAGATGAATCTTGAAGAATTGAGCTTCGACGATGGTCAGTTTGACACGGTGACTATCTCCAATTCACTGCATCATCTGGAAAATTCAGAGGCTGTCTTCAAAGAACTCAAGCGAGTTCTCAAGAAAGGCGGAAGGCTGATCGTCGCGGAGATGTATCGTGACGGCAAACAAACCGAAGCACAGCAAACGCATATTCAGATGCATCACTGGATCTCCGGAGTGGATCGCCTTATGGGGATCTATCATCGTGAGACTTTTACGAAACAGGAGATCATGGATTTCATCGAAAAACTTGCTCTTAAGAATACAGAAATAATGGATTATTATATACCGGTCGACAATCCAAAGGCTAATTCCACTTGCGAGACTCTCTTGCGGAATTGCCAGGATACGATGAAACGGCTGGAAACCCTCCCAAACGCCGCTGAACTTGCTGAAGCCGGCAGGCAACTCATGATCCGCATCGCGGAGATCGGTTGCGCCAGTGCCAGCCGTTTGATGGCTATCGGAACGAAAAAATAAGGAGACCCTGACAATGCTTATAGAAGACGATCTGTTTTCACTCACGCCAGTCCAGTTGAATCGGGTGGCAAAAAAGGTTGGTATCCCCGGATACACACAAATGAAACGCCTCGAGCTGATCTTCAAGCTCCTGGAATTTCAGGCACAGCAGGAAGGCTTGACCTTCGTGACCGGATGCCTGGAAATTATGGACGATGGTTTCGGCTTCCTGAGGTTTCCTCAGAATAACTATAATCCCGGCAGAGACGATGTGTACGTTTCTCAAACTCAGATACGCAGATTTGGCTTAAAAACCGGTCATATGGTCTCCGGCCCTGTCCGTTCACCCAAAGAGGGCGAGAAATACTATGCCCTGCTGAGAGTAGAATCCATCAATGATATGGCTCCCAACTGCCTGCAGGATCTGAGGCTTTTTGACGAACTCACTCCTTATTATCCTACGGAAAGACTCAATCTGGAGTTTGACCCCAAAAACTACTCAACCCGTATCGTAAACCTCTTTACCCCGATCGGTAAAGGTCAGCGTGGTCTGATCGTCGCCGCGCCCCGTACCGGAAAGACCATCCTGCTCCAGGATACCGCCAACGCTATTCTGACCAATCATCCTGAAGTTTACCTTATCGTTCTTCTCGTGGACGAACGCCCGGAAGAAGTCACTGAGATGAAGAAGATCCTCAAGCCCGGTAACGTGGAAGTCATCAGTTCTACCTTTGACGAATCTCCCAAGAACCATACGGCAGTGAGCGAAATGATCCTGGAAAAGGCAAAACGTATGATCGAACTGGGACAGGACGTGGTCATCGTTCTGGATTCTATAACCAGGCTAGCCAGAGCATATAATAATATCACTCCTTCAAGCGGAAAGGTTCTCTCCGGTGGTGTCGATGCCAATGGTCTGATCAAACCCAAGAAGTTCTTCGGTTCCGCACGTAACACCGAAGAAGCCGGAAGTCTTACGATCATCGCCACCGCACTGATCGATACAGGCAGCAAGATGGATCAGGTCATCTTCGAAGAGTTTAAGGGAACCGGCAATATGGAGCTTGTTCTCGATCGCTCCATCTCCGATATGCGCCTCTATCCCGCAATTGACCTGGTCAAATCAGGAACCCGCCGTGAAGAGCTGCTACTTACGAAGAACGAACTCAACCGTATGTATGTCCTGCGCAAGTATCTCAAGACCATCAGTCCGATCCAGGGAATCGAGACCCTGCGTAAGAGCATGCAGGTCAACGAAACCAACTTGGAAATGCTGAACTCCATGAGTAAATAGGGTATATATCGGTATTATGAACCGGCTTAACGCTATTGTATTGAGCCTGATGCTTCTGCTCAGTTTGGGGCTGGGAGCATTAACCCTTAAGAAAGATTTTGCCGCTCTGGAATCTAACTATAAAAGCGGTAAGATCGATGACGCGGTTGATCTTTTAGGGAATCTCAAACCCACGATCGATGAGGAGCGCGCCTTTGTTATTTACTATAGCGCGATCCTCAAGAGCAATGCCACTGAGTCCATGCAACTGCATAAAAATAACGTGGACAAGTTCCCTAATGCACTCTACGCCCAGAAAAGCATGCTGGAACTGACCAAACTGAACGTTTTAGCGAGGAATACGGATGCTGCTTTAGGATATCTCAGGCGCATCACATCACCGGAACTGGAAGAAAGATACTATTGGCTTGCAATCTGCTCCTCAGAAAAGGAGCAATATAATGATGCGATCAATTATGGTGAGACTTACCTGAAGCTAAGCGAGAATCAGCAAATGCTGGAAAACTGCTATTTCGTCATCGCCGATGCCTACTCATCCCAGAAGAAATATCTCAGCGCGGCTTCGACTTTGACTCGTCTTGGCGCGCTGCCTCAGCATCCCATCGATGAACAGAGATACTATTTTAATCTGGCAATGGCATACGACAAGGCGAATAAGACCTCTGACGCTCTGGCAAATTATCGCAGGGCTTACGAACTGAACAAGTACACCCAGATCGCCTATCAGATCGAGGACAGATTGTTTGAAATGCGCTCTGTCAATTCGAGCGTGGATATATCCTTCCTCTATCCCTATTCGGAGCTTGTTATCGAAGGAACTCAGGACGTCCCGAAACCTGATCCCGTGACCCCGGCAGCCGTGGATAACTCCTCTCCCCTTAAGATATCAGGTCGACCGACCTCGGGGTATTATCTTCAGGCTGGAAGATTCTCTGTGGCGGACAATGCCCTGATCCGCACCAAAGAGATACGGGGCTATGGCTTTCCCTCAGCGTACTTTGAGGAGAAACAAAATGGGAAAAGCACATGGGTCGTCATGAGTGGTCCCTACACCAGTCAGCTCGACGCCGATAGCGCCAGGAACCGTCTGCTTTCAGGCAACATAGACTGCTTTACCGTCAAGTATTGATGAAATCTATCCCCACTGAAGAAACTAAGCTGACCCCGATGCTCAAGCAGTACTACGAGGTCAAGGAACGACATCCGGACAAGCTCGTTCTCTTTCGTATGGGTGACTTCTATGAGACCTTTTTTGAAGACGCGTATACGACTTCTAAGATACTGAATATCACACTCACTTCGCGTGGCAAGAGCGACGACAAACCTGTACCTCTTGCGGGTTTCCCTTACCATGCCCTGGAAAACTATCTCGATAAACTTCTCAAGGCTGGCTTGAAAGTTGCGATCTGCGAGCAGATCGAAGATCCCAAGAAAGCTGTAGGCATCGTCAAAAGAGAAGTCACCGAGATAATTACACCTGGAACGGTACTGGATCAGCACCTTCTCGAAGGAAACGCCAATGTCTTTCTGGCAGCCATCTGGTGGGAAGACAAGAACAAGAAGGTGGGGCTGGCGAACCTCGATACATCTACAGGAGACTTCTTCTTTACGGAGCTTTCCTTTGAAGAACTGGCCAGCGAAGTACTGAGATTCAGACCTGCTGAGATCGTGCTGGCGTCTTCTGAAGCGGAAAAGACGATCAAAGAACTTAGACTCGAGTACGACCCAACTCTGACCATCTTTGACAGTTGGATGTTTACTCCACATGAGGCGCAGGTAACCCTCAAGAAGCACTTTGGGGTCACTTCACTCGAAGCTTTTGGAGCGCATAACAGACACGCAGGTACAACAGCCGCCGGTGCGGCACTTGCCTACGTTCAATCCCTCTACAATGTGCCTCTGGGGCATATTTCTTCCTTGAAGTTTTACTCTATAACGGAATATATGCAGTTGGATGAGATCAGCCGCAGAAACCTTGAGCTGACCCGCTCCATACGCTATGGAACCAGGCACGGAAGCCTACTCTCAGTTATTGACCAAACTGAGACGCCGATGGGTTCACGCTTGCTGCAATACTGGCTGCTTCATCCCTTGCTCAAGGTTCAGGACATCAGAACCAGACAGCTCTATATCAAGAGCCTCCTCTCCAATACAGCATATCTGAAAGACCTCAGAGCAGTGTTGAAGAACATAGGAGACATCTCACGTCTCGTCTCCAGGCTTTCATCCTTGAGAATCAGTCCCAGAGAACTTATTGCCCTGAAGTCCTTTCTCTCGACTACGGGCGCTCTCGCGGAGCTTATTCGCAGATACAAGGACCCTCTCTTTGAGCCTTGGTTTGAGCTCCTGGGTCAATTTGGCGATATCATTGACCGGATCGACAACGCAGTATTGGAGAACCCTCCCATTACGATCACCGAAGGCGGAATCTTCAAACAGGGTTACGATCAAGACCTCGATGAATTGCTCGAGATCATCCACGATGGGAAAAGCTGGATCGCGAGGCTCGAGGATGATGAACGAGCCAAGACAGGAATATCCAGCCTGAAGATAGCCTACAACAGAGTCTTCGGTTATTACATTGAAGTGACTTCAACCCACAAAAGCAAAGTCCCGGATTACTACACTCCGAAACAGACACTCGTGAATTCTGAACGCTACATCACACCCAGACTCAAGGAATACGAAGCGAAAGTACTATCTTCAGAGGAGAAGATCAAAAGTCTCGAGTATGAACTCTACAAGGATCTGAGACAGAGTCTTGCTGAGCATCTGGAGCGCCTCCAGAACCTTGGAGAACTTGTTGCTCTCATCGATGTTTTCGCTAACCTGGCACATATTGCCTGGCAGAATTCCTACTGCTGTCCCATCTTCACCGAGGAACGTATCCTGAAGATCAGCGATGGGCGTCACCCAGTGATCGAAAGGCTTATCGCCGAGAGTTTTATCCCTAATGACACATTACTCACCAGTCCCGAGACCACGATCGCGATAATAACCGGCCCGAACATGGCAGGTAAATCAACATATCTGCGTCAGGTCGGTCTTCTGGTCATCATGGCACAGATAGGCAGCTACGTTCCCGCGAGAGAGTTGTCCATGCCAATCTTCGACAGAGTTTTTACCAGGGTCGGCGCTTCCGATAACCTTGCACAGGGACAGAGCACTTTCCTAGTGGAGATGATCGAGACTGCCAACATACTCCATTCCGCTACACCTGAATCTCTGATCCTGCTGGACGAGATAGGGCGCGGTACTTCCACCTTCGACGGACTCTCACTTGCCTGGGCGATCATCGAACATATTGAGCGGTACAAAAGGGCGTTGACTCTCTTCGCTACCCATTATCATGAACTGACGGAACTTGAGAACCTCTATGAGGACATCAAAAACTACAATATATCTGTCAAGGAATGGAACGATCAGATGATCTTTCTGCGGAAGATCGAACCCGGAGGAGCCGATCAGAGCTATGGCATCCAAGTAGCCAGACTCGCGGGAATACCGGACAAAGTGATCAAACGCGCCAAGGAGATCCTCCGTAACCTCGAAGAGCACGAGATCTCTCCCCAGGGATTAACAGCCTCGATAAGACGCAGATTAAACCAGAACACTCCCCAGATAGATATATTCGAAGTGCTGATCGACAAAGCCAAAGAAGACAATTCACAGCTGGATGAGATCAAAGAACTCGACCTCGATTCGGTGACCCCTATCCAAGCCTGGCAGTATTTGAAAGACATTCAAGACAAGGTTTAATAAAGGTAATGTATATTATGAAACGACTAACATTTATGATGATGCTTCTGCTCATGATTCTGACTGCCTGTGAAGTCAATAATGGTCCCGTAGCGGGAGTTATTAATGGCAGAAGTGTATCCTATTCCGAGTATATGAACGCTTTCAGGACAGAATATGAGAATTTCTACACTGTCGAAGGACGTGCCCCAAACACAGACGAAAAGAGAGAGATAGGCAAGCTGACCTGGCTCTACAAGACCAAGTATGTGATTCTGCAGGATTATTATAAAAGGTACGATATCAAGGTCTCACATCAGGAAGTGATCGACACTCTGACGCAGAATCCTCCCGCTTACATCGTCAATTCTCCACGGTTCAAATCCGACGACAAGTTTGACAGAGAGATATACCTGCAATCGTTGAACTATGACAGCCCCCAGAATCTCAAGCCTGTACGCAAGAAATACTTCGATGATATCATTCCCATTGGCAAGCTCAAAGAAGCATTGATAGACAAGGAGTTCCTGGACAAAAAGACCTCACGCCAAGTTGCCCAGGTCATTGGCAGCAAGGCAGATATAGACTGGGTGATCTTTGATTCAGCCAAAGCTGATATCAAGATCAATGATACTATCCTTGAAGACTATTATCAGGGGCATCTGGACAATTACAAGCAAGAACCGTATTTCTCACTCAGATATACTCTTATCCCCGTTTCTCCTTCAGAAGACGACATCAACAGCGCGAAAGCAGTCACGGACAGCATCTATTCCGATCTTGTCTCCGGTGTCTCGCTTGAAGATATTGCCGCTTCGTCCCGTACTGCGTATCACCATATCAAGTTCAACAGCACCGGTTTCCTATTCGTTCCCGATCTCTCTCCTGAACTCAAACAAGCTATCTATAATCAGCAGCCGGGTGCGGTTTTAGCTCCGATCATGACCAATGAAGGCTATGAGATCTATCGTCTCGACGTTCTGACCAAGTCAATGGTCAAGCTCAGCCGTCTGCTGATCCCGACCACTCCCGGGGAGAAAAGCATCGCATCAGCGGAGAAGAAAGCTCAAGACCTTGTCGAACTCGCCAAGCTTCTCAGCATGGATCAGGCTTGTCTGGAGATGGATTACACCCTCTGCCGGGAAGATAAGATCCTGCCAGGAACACCGATCACCGATGATGAAACGCTCGATCTCCAGATCTACAAGAAACTAGAGAAATCAAGCAAGGGTACGATCATCGCGCCATTATTCTCCTATCCCCTATCCGCCTGGATCGTAGTAATGCTCAGCGACAAACAGACTCAGAACCATAAAGCCCTTGAAGATATCAAAGACATCGTCAAAGCCGATCTGATCTCAGAGAAGAAGGCTGAATTCACCCGCCAGAAAGCTTCAGTCTGGCTCGCCTCCTATGACCTTCCCGCACCTTTGGAATCTACCACTGAATACTCTGTTTACACCCTCAAATCTCAGACGATGAACGACCCTCTCATGGGTATGTCCGTCAAAGATGTGTATTACAAAGCCCTAACAGCACAGCTACAGAAGAAACCAGCCTCTGTCTATGAATACCAGGGACTATACCTGATCCCGATCGTTCGTCACGCTGAATTTCCGGCAAAACCGACTACCGACCAGGCACTCATCCGCCAAATCTATGTCCGAAACCTCGCTCCCGATTGGTTTGACACCTGGATGAACGAGAAGATCAAGACAGCTAAAACAAAACTCAATACACTGGGTCAGTGAGGAATATATGAAATACCGTCAAATGCCCAAAACAACCGATCGAATCAGCTCCCTGGGTTTCGGCTGCATGCGTTTCCCCACGACCGCAGAGGGAAAGATAGACCGCCCGCAAGCCATGGAAATGCTCACCTATGCCTACAAGCACGGTGTGAATTATTTCGACACTGCCTACCCTTATCACAATGGAGAGAGCGAACTCGTCGTTGGAGAATTCCTCCAGACCATCGACCGATCCAAGGTTCTGATCGCGACCAAGCTTCCCTGCTGGCTGATCAAAACCCCCGAAGATATGGACAAGTACCTGAATGAACAGCTCTCCAAGCTACAGACAGGATATATAGATTACTACCTGCTTCACGCCCTGAACCACAAAACATGGGCTGCTCTCAAAAAGATGAAAGTCCTCAAGTTTCTGGAAAAAGCACGCGCTGACGGTCGCATCCGCCACATTGGTTTCTCTTTCCACGATGCCTATCCCGTCTTCCGCAAGATAGTCATGAGCTACGATTGGGACTTCTGCCAGATCATGCTGAATTATCTGGATACGCATTATCAGGCGGGAAAGCGTGGCTTTGAGATCGCTGCTGAACGCAAGATGGGAATTATCGCCATGGAGCCCCTCCGCGGTGGCAAACTCGTCTCCCCCATCCCTCCAGGGATAGAAGCCCTCTGGTCGAAGTCATCGCAGCAGATGAGCCCTGTCCAAAGAGCCGTCAGGTGGGTCTGGAATCTGCCTGATGCCACCGTACTTCTCTCTGGAATGTCTACTCTGGCTCAGCTTAAAGAAAACATCAAATATGCCGATGCCTTCTCCGCCAATGAACTGACCCCTGCCGATCTCAAGCTCTATCAGCGGGTACGTCGTGAATACATCAAGCGGATCCCTATTCTCTGCAGTGAATGTAGATACTGCCTTCCCTGCCCTCAGAAAGTAGCGATCCCTTCCGTGATGGGCGTCTATAATGAAGCTGTCATGTTTGACGACAAGGAAAGACACGCCAAAGAATACAAGTGGTTCGTTCCCGAAGAAAGCAGAGCCGGGAAGTGCATCCAATGCGGCGTCTGCCTGGCCAAGTGTCCTCAAAAGATAGACATCCCCAATCAGATGATCAAGATCGCCGATTATTTCGGGGAATGAACAAGAAACTCCGCAACGCCATCGAATACTACCCTTTTATCGCTCTGGTAAAGCTACTGAGGTTCCTACCTTATTGGCTTTCCAGAGCCTTGATTCTATCTCTTTTCTATATGGTAGGTTACCTGATCGGGATCAGGAAAAAGGTCGCCAATACCCAGCTTAGAAAAGCCATGCCGGAGCTTTCCCCCGCCGAAAGAAAGCATATCCTGCGCCGAATGTACCGCCTGATGGGGCTCACTTCCGCGGAAGAATACCTGATACCCGAGAAGAAACTTATCGCGATGACAAGCCTGACCGGCAGGGAATACGTCGATGAAGCCAGAGCACTCGGCAGAGGAGCCATCCTCGCAACCGCTCATTTCGGTAACTGGGAAGCCGCGAGGATCATGCCCTGCTTCCAAATCCCGCTCTCAGTCGTCACCAAGAGGCAACGCAACACCCGGTTCAACGACTTTACCGATCGCATCCGTGAACAGCATGGTGTCAGTGTTATCGATATGAAACGCGGCTTGCGGGACATTATTCACCATCTTAACAAGAACGAACTCGTCGCCATACTCGCTGACCAGAATGCCGGACCGCATGGCGTGATCTTCGAGTTTATGGGCTATCCTGCCTCGCACTGGCTGGGAGTCGCCAAGATATCCCTGCGCTACCGCGTCCCGATCCTCCCCGCTTTCGCGCTCAGAAATCCTGACGACAGCCTCACATTCGCTTATGAACCAATGATCTATCATCCTGAACTGGAAGACAATCCCGATAACTATGAACTTATACTCCGTGAACTTGACGATATTCTGATCCGCTATATCAGATCCTATCCCGAGCAGTGGTTCTGGGTGCATAAGCGCTGGAAAGGCGCTTATGACATGTTCAAAGACTGATAATTCCCCTCTTCACATCACGAAAAAACACCACTGATATAATCTCATTCCATCCTCGAATCATCATAGGTATTTCTTCTATTCATCTCTGTCCCACCTATCATTCACCTAACAAATGCCGAGACCAACATCTACATACCCTGTGCAATTCCTGTGTCGCGACACAAGAATCGCACAGGGAGTCCTGCTGTATCTCTCGACATTTGTTGGGTGTATCTTAGGTGGATGCTAAGTGGATCAGCGGAATATTCACCGCTGACTCAGCCACCTCTCCTTTTGCTTATCCCTATGCTGACCGTACGCCTCCCGTACGCTCACCGTACGATATTTGTACGAATATACGTCCGGGATAGGGGGATGATTTGGGCGGAGTCGCAGCTTAGTTTATGCCGCTAAAAGGAGAGATGAGCGGATTCGGAGCAAATCCAAAGCCAAATCTTGTCAGACACAAAAAGTCGATTAGATTTTATCCTCTAATAACGTGAAAGGATACATAAGTGAATAATCTTAACAGATTCGGCAGATTCCTGAAAAACCATACGAAATTTGACTCTGAAACGGTAAATAAAGCACTGGCTTTGTTGGACGCTTATGGCGAGAGTTCCCCTTCCGCCTTGTCCAAAGTCCTAATAGATGAAATGAGTTTAGACCCGGATTCGGTACATCGCACCATTGCGAAGTACTATGCCTTTGGAGAGGCGAAGATAAACGTCGAGGAGCTTGATCGCAATCAAATATGCCTGTTCAAGTTTCTGCATGAAAGGATCGATCCGGATTTTCTCGCGAGGATGCTGGAGGAGAAGATCTTCCCTTTTAGGCTGGTGGGCAAAAACCTAGATACTCTTCAGATCCTCGTCAATGATACGACAAGTCCTCTGATCAGGGAGATAGAATCGGAGACGGCATTCAAGTCGCTGGAGATCGACTGGACGACCAGTGAAACGATCGAGAAACTGATCGAGAAGGCAAAGATGCCTCTGGAGTTCTGCCAGATCATCCGGAAAAGCGATCAGACCCTTCTGGAAAACAGCAGGAACGCGGAAGAGCAGGAAGGTATCTCGATCGATGAGGAGATAAACAAGGGTTTCCTGCAGGAATTGGTCGATAACGTCCTTATAGACGCGGTTCGTAATGACGCATCCGATATCCATATCCTGCCGAAGGGGAAAAGCTCCGTCGAGATCTATATACGGGTCGATGGGAGGCTGAAGCTCTGGCTGAGACGGGATAATACTCCCGCTGAAGCGATCGCGGCAGTCGTCAAAGACCGCAGTATCGGGATAGACCGGTTCATCGTGGATAAAGCTCAGGACGGATACACGCAGAAGGTCGTGGATGGTCACTTGATCAGGTTTCGCATCTCCGTCCTGCCTATGGTCTCCGCGGAATTCAACCGGCGGCTCGAAAGCATCGTCATTCGCGTCATCGACGATCGCAAGGTCATCGATAATTTCCACAAGCTCGGTTTTCTTCCCCAGGCAGAAGAGGAATTCATCAAGGCGATCAATGCCTACAAAGGGATCGTGATCGTCACAGGACCGACGGGAAGCGGAAAGAGCACTACTCTGATGGCGGCTTTGAACCATATAATCGATCCTGCCTATAACGTCCTGACCTGTGAAGACCCCGTTGAATACGTCATCGATGGAGCCAGGCAGCTCAAGATCGGTCATAACATGTCTTTTGATGAGGCTATGCGTTCTATACTGCGTCATGATCCGGATATCGTGATGGTAGGTGAGATTCGGGATAAGATCACGGCTGATATCTCTGTCAAACTGGCAAATACGGGACATCTGACGCTGACGACCTTGCACACAAACAACGCTCCATCGGCGATCACCAGACTGTATAAGATGGGGATCGAACCCTTCCTGCTTGCCTATTCGATCAATATCGTCATCGCGCAGAGACTGGTTCGTAAGCTCTGCGACCACTGTAAAAAGCCACTCTCTCCCGATCTCTATCCTTCGGCTTTGTCTATCGGTATCACGCAGGATGAGCTGGACGCCGGAAAGATCTTCATGCCGGTTGGCTGCAGTAAGTGCACGGATGGTTACAGCGGGAGGTTATGTCTCGTCGAAGCTCTCTATTTCTATCCCGAGATCAGGCAGGAAATTGTGGATTCCGATAACCACATCGATGAGGAGAAGATCAGGCACATAGCGGAAAAACACGGTATGCTTTCGATGAAGCAATCGGGGCTGGAACGGATCAAAGCCGGAGTCACATCGATCCCTGAAGTGCTTTACGCCACTGCGGAAGACTAAGCCGGAAGGGGATGTTACAGGCAAAATCTTATTGACACCTTTCGCATGCTGAGTTTATCGGCTAACACATGAAAGATGTTCAGATGAAAGAGCAATACGCGCGCAAGCTGAAAAGCGTACGTGGCAAGGTGAACCTCAAGTTATCGCTGCGAACGCTGGCGGGTGTTGTTTTGCTTTTTTTGGTGGGCATCCATCTTTACTATTTGCTCTGGAAGAACATGGATCATGCTTCTCAAGCGCTGATCTATATGAATATCTGTATCCGCGTCACGCTTGTTCTAACGCTGATCTATCTTATTTTCCGCGCCTATCAGAAACTGTATGATGACAGAGCTACCGCCAGATTATTGGATTCTGTTTCCGGCGAGACGGATGATCTCTATCAAAATGCCTATGAATTGAACGAGAAATTCAAGGATGACGTCATTGTCGAAGCATTGACTGATAAGGCGTTATCCCGGTTCAGCACTTCCCCACCCCGAATCCCGAGAGTGATCAGTTCCGGGTTGCTGTTGCTCATCTTTTCGGTCTATCTTGGCATTGTATCCGTTTGGGCAATGGATGTACAGAATTTCAGCCGGGCTTTCAGGCAATTCTATACCAACAAAAGTGAAAAGATCGTCTATAAGAGCACGATCGAGCTTAGTCCGGGTAATGTGCGGATCGGCAAGAACACATCGCTGACCATCAGGGTCTTGAACCCCGAAACCAGGCTGGAGCACAGGCTGTTTTACAGGACAGATAAAGCTTGGAGGCAGCTCGCTCTGACGGATTACCGCTATACTTTCGAAGCATTGGATAACGATATTGACTACTATGTTGAGAACAATGCGGCGAAATCACAGATATATCACGTGGAAACGCTGGATGAGCCGTATGTGAAGAACTGGCTGCTCAGCTATGCTTATCCGGCTTATACAGGTCTTCACACCATCGCGGATACACTCAGCTATGGCAATATCTCGGCTTATCCGCAGACTCAGGTCACGCTCGGGATAAGAACCAATGTGCCGGTCAAGAATGCGATAATGCGCTTTGCCGACGGAACATCAGTCCCGTTATCGGCGATCGATCCGCGGAACTATATCGGAAGATTGACCGTTACCAAGGCACAAACCTGGTATCTGGAAATGGTCGATGAACTGGGTAGAAGATCCAAACCTGAGGAGAAGACAATTAGTCTGATCCCCGATAACCCGCCTCAGATCAAGATCAGCTTCCCGGCTCAGGACGTGACGTTGAATCAGGATCTGCTCCTTCCTTTGATCATAAATGCCGATGACGATTTTGGTCTGCAGAATTGCAATCTGAAGTTTATCGTCAACGAAGGCGAAGCAATGTCAGTTCCCATCCAAAGCCTGATCCCCACTAAGCTTTTTGCCAAGGATTATATCTTTGACATGAAGAATCTTGGCTTGATGCCGGGTAGTGTCGTCACATATTGGGCAGAAGTTTTTGACAATTCTCCGGCGCATCAAAAAGCTGAAAGTACGAAATATCGGGCAAAACTACCCTCTATCGAAGACATCTATCGAGAGATCGAGCGCAAGGAAAAGACGAAACAGAGTGAACTGGAACAGGTCAAGGACAAATCCGATCAGTTGAAGCAAGACTTTGAAGAGAAACGGCGTGAGATACTCAAAGACGAGAAAGTGGACTATCAGGACAAGAAAGAGCTGGAGAACCTCCTCAAAGATCAGGAGCAGCTTGCCAAGCAGGTGGATAACATCGCGGATGATTATCAGCAGTTGATTGAAAAGATGCAGGCTAATTCCACCCTTTCGCCTGAGATGCTGCAGAAGATGATGAAGATCCAGGAACTGATGGAGCAGATCAGCAACGAAGATCTGCAGAAGGCGATGGAGAAATTCAACGAGAACCTGAAGAACCTCGATCCTGACGCACTGCGTAAGGCGATGGAGAATTTCAAGTTCTCGATGGAGGACTTTAGCCAGAAGATCGATCAGACTCTGAAGCTTCTTGAGAGCATCAAGAAAGAACAAGCTGTTCAGAAAGCTCTGCAGATATCTCAGGAAATGGAAAAGATGCAATCCGCGCTTCAGGAGAAGACTTCCGATCCCAAACAGGGAAATGAGAAACTGGCTCAGGAGCAGAAAGATATTTCGGATAAATACGAGAATCTTAAAGAAGAGCTCGATAAGCTTGATAAAATGCTCGATCCGGCGAAGGATAAACAGGCAAAAGATCAGCTGTCTGAGCTGCAGAAAGATATGCAGAACGCCAAGATGGAGAAGAACCTCCAGGATAGTCAGGATCAGCTTCAGCAGAATAAACGGGCTTCAGCGGCACAGAGCCAGCAGGAAGCCATGGAAAAGATGCGGACTTTCACCAAGAGACTGGCGAAGATGAAGGAATCCATGTCCTCAGGTTCACAGCAGCAGATCATCAAAGCTATCCAGACCACCATACGTGAACTGCTGATCTTTTCCAAGAATCACGAAGAGCTTGCCGGTAAGTTCAAGAACGATCCCTACCTGATCCTGAGTGACCTCATCGCCGAATATGACGGCATTGATCTCTCTCTGGGCAAGCTCTATTCCAATCCACAGGTGCTGATGTTCGTGCCTCCAAAGTTCTTTATCGACCTGACATCGACGCATACGTCATTTCGAGACCTCTTCGTCAATGTCAACGAGATGCAATACACTCAGATACCTCAGGTTTTGAACTCTGTCCAGAAAGGCTTGAACCTGATGATCTATGACCTGATGCAAGCTCTTAAGAATCAGGGACAGGGTTCGGGAAGCGGATCAGGTATGCAATCACTGATGCAGATGCTGGAGCAGATGGGACAGGAACAGATGGCGATGAACATGCTGACTCAGTCGCTCATGCAGCAGATGCAGCAACAAGGCGGAGGCATGACTCCCGCGATGCAGCAGCAGATGCAGAAGCTTGCGAGTGATCAACAGCGTCTGGCAGACAATCTCAAACGGGCTTTACAGAATAATCCTGACGCACAGAAACAGGGAAACTCGCTGCAACAGATCATCGATGAGGCAGAATCTGTCTCGCGTCAGCTCAAGGCAGGACAGATCAACCGCGATACCCTGGAAAGGCAGGAAAGGATCGTCTCCAAGCTTCTGGACGCGCAACGCTCTATCAACCAGCGGGAAATGTCGCAGAAGAGGAAGGGAGAGACCAATCTGAAACAGGATTGGGAGTCATCCGGTAAGAATCCTGACTTTGAGACTATGCGGCGCAGTGCCATGCTGGATGAGACTTACAGGAGCTATCCGCGTGAGTACCAGCAAGTCATCCTGGAATACCTGAAGCGGGTGAATAACGCTTCCGGAGAAGGCAGATGAAGCGCCTTTGCCTGATATTGATCATAATGCTGGGCTTGACGACAATCCTATCTGCCCAGTACAACGAACGTGATATCCTATCCCAGCAAGCATATCAGTTATTGGCACGCAGGCAGTTCAGCGAAGCCGAGCAGCTCTTTCTTCAGATCCTGGATAAGTATCCTGATGACCAGATGTCGATCCAGCAGCTTTTACAGATATACTTTCAAACCTCACAACTGCCCAAAGCGGAGGCTATGCTAAACGAGAAGCAGCGTGTTCTTCCTTCCGGTCTCTACACGGAACAAAGCATCTTGCTGGATATTCACAAAGGACTTCCTCTCGAGGCGATGAAGCTCGCTCATCAGTATCTGGCACAGGAGAACTATGATCAGAACAAGTATCGCCTGATAGCTTCATACTTTGATTCAAGAGGGTTCTATGAACAGGTTTTGCAGCTTTATGACTCAGCCCGGACATATTATCATAACAACGATCTCTTCATCCTTGAGATAGCCAATTCAGCGCTGAACTTTCGTCAGCTTCCGAGAGCAATGGATGAGTATCTTAGGTTCATCGTGCTGAATCCGGGAAACATCTATTTCATCAATAACCAGATCAAGACGATCATCAGCGAGGATTCAACTCTCGTTGACCAGATCAGGGACAGGACTCTTAAGACTGGAGAGCCGATCCTCTGGGAGCTTTACGCAAATACGCTCGTCGAGCTCAAGCAGTACCATAAGGCGTTGCAGGCTTATCAGAATCTCCCTCCGACAAAGCTCTACCGGTTCGCGGAGGATCAGTACGCTGCCTTGCATGATGAGGTCGCCGCGTTGTCCTTTGCCTATCTGGACAGCACAGCCACGGATATCGGCTGGCGGGCTGATTACAGGCTTAGGTTGGCACAGATAGATTATCGAAATGGAAGGACAATACAGGCTAAGACCATATTGGATAGCTTGTTCCGGGAACCTCAGCTAAATAGCCCCGCCGTTAAAAATCGCATACAGGCAAACTACGTCGGCAGAAAGCTCCTGGCGGACATCCTGCTGAGTACCAACGCCGCTCAGGACAGCGTTCTGGCTGTTCTGCAGGAAGCCAGAGCATATGGCCGTAACCAATATGAGATTCAGGAAGCTGATCTGCTCATCGGGAGATTCCACCTCATGCTTCAGGAGTATGACAAGGCGGAAGCGCAGTTCAAGCGCGTGACCGATCCGGCACAGGCAGAGAAGATCGAGTTCTTCCGCTTTCTGGCTGTCCTCACGCAGAATCAACTCAGCCTTGCCGATTCTCTGATGAACGAGTATATCATCCGCTTCCCTGGAAGCAGCTTCACCAACGACGCCATTTATCTGATGATGCTTGTCTATGATCTGAGCGAGACAGGACGCCAAGGTTTCTTCGACGCTCTGAGAGCATACAATCTCGTGAACAAAAATGCTCCCGCGATGCTGAACGCCGTGTTTGAGACCAATAAAGACGAAGAGCTACGCTTACTCGCGATCGAATGGGCGCTTTCTCTGGGGGAGATTGATCAAGCTTCCGCCTTGTTGGATTACCCCTGGGAGGATGAGGTCGCCAAGGAATACTCGACGATCCTGAAGCTCTCTCTCTCCAGAGACAGCGCCTATGAACAGCGTTTCGCCCGTGAGTATCTCAAAGAAAACCCGAACAGCATCTTCTCTCCGAGGCTGCGTCAGATCATCAGCCGGATGAATTACAGCAAACCAAACCTGTAGGCAAAGCTTGACAATCACTTACTCGATAAAAACATGGAGATCTTAAGGAGTTCCGATGATGAAAACTATCAGAAAGACTTATACTTTTGATGACGTGCTGCTCGTCCCGCAAGCATCGAAAGTTCTGCCCACGAACGTCAAACTCGACAGCCAGATCACCCCCGGAATCAGCCTCAGGATACCCCTCCTCAGCGCCGCAATGGATACCGTCACCGAAGCTCAGATGGCGATAGCGATGGCTCGTGCCGGTGGAATCGGGATCATTCACAAGAACCTGAGCATCAGTGAACAAGCCATGCAAGTCCATCTGGTCAAACGTGCCGAGAGCGGTATCGTCACCAGACCCTACACGATCAGTCCTAAGGACAGACTTTCAACAGTGCTCCAATTGAAGAAAGAGCACAATGTGGGAGGTTTCCCGGTCGTGGACAATGGCAAGCTCTGCGGCATCCTCACGAACCGTGACATCAGATTCGAGACCAATCCCAAACGCCTCGTTAGTGACCTGATGACTCCTCTTCCCCGTTTGATCACAGCTCCCGTGAACACGACTATGGATGAAGCCAAAGCTATCCTCCAGAAACATCGTATCGAAAAGCTCCTGCTCGTCAATGCTGATGGAAGCCTAGCCGGCATGATCACTGTCAGGGATATCATGAAGCGCATAGACTATCCGAACGCTGTGCAGGACATAAAGAACCGTCTCCTTGTCGGAGCTGCAGTTGGTGTGACCGGTGACTTTCTGGAGCGTGCCCAGGAACTGATCAATAGCGGTGTGGATCTGATCACGATCGATACTGCCCATGGCCATCAGATCAATATCAAAGATGCCCTCACCAAGCTTAAGAATAAACACTCAATCGATATAATCGCAGGTAATATCGCCACCGCGAAAGCCGCTCAGTTCCTTATCGACGCCGGAGCTGACGCCATCAAGGTCGGCATCGGACCCGGTTCGATCTGCACGACGCGTGTGGTTGCCGGAATAGGCGTTCCCCAGCTTTCAGCCATCATGGACTGCGCTGAGATTGCCGTCAAGCATGGCATTCATCTCATCGCCGACGGTGGGATCAAGTTTTCCGGAGATATCGTAAAAGCCCTCGCAGGAGGAGCGAACGCCGTCATGATCGGTTCTCTCTTTGCCGGAACGGACGAAAGCCCCGGGGAGTACATCATCTATAATGGCAGACGCTTCAAGACCTACCGTGGTATGGGCTCGATCGGTGCCATGAAACATGGAAGCAAAGACCGCTATTTTCAGGAATCCAGCGATGACAACAAGCTTGTCGCGGAAGGTATCGAAGGCATGGTTCCCTACAAGGGACCTCTGAAGGACTATGTCTTCCAACTAGTCGGTGGAATACGCTCGGGCATGGGATATTGCGGAGCGGGCGATCTGAACGCTCTCAGAAAGAACGCTGAGTTCATCGAGATCAGCAGTGCCGGGCTCAAAGAATCCCATCCTCACGACATCAGGATCACCAAGGAAACCCCAAATTACAACGTCAGCGACTGATAACGCCAAACTCCTCACGGGTTTTATCTATTACCTCAAGGTGGAGAAAGGTCTCGCCGGCAATAGTGTCGATAGCTACACCCGTGACATCCGTGATTTCTTCGAGTACATCGCTAAACCTGCTCTGGAATGTGATCACAAGGATATCATCAACTATTTCGTCGAGCTTCAGTATCTGGGGCTGATAAATACCAGTATCGCGAGAAAGAAGGTCGCTCTCAAGCAGTTTTTTACTTACCTTCAGGAAACAGATAACCGGATCAATGTCAACTTCGATAAAGTCCCGACGATCAAGATCGGTCAGCATCTGCCTGATTTCCTCAGTGTCGAAGAGATGCTAAGCTTCCTGGATGGCTTACCCGTGACCAATCAGCTGGAGATCCGGAACAAGGTCATGTTCGAAATGCTCTATGGGTGTGGCTTGCGCATCTCAGAACTGCTGGGGCTAACTACTCATGATCTGAACCACGAAGCTCAGGTCATCCTCGTCCGGGGTAAAGGCAGCAAACAGCGCTTTGTGCCTTATCTGGACAATCTTTCAGAGCTTATTGGCATCTATCTTGGCTCTGCCAGACCCGCCATCCTGAAATTCCGATCCTCCGATATCCTCTTCCCCAACTACCTGGGTAAAAAGATGTCCCGCATGGGGTTCTGGAAGATACTCCAGCAGGAGCTCCTCAAAGCCAATATCAAAACTGAGATCACACCCCATACCTTCAGGCACAGCTTTGCGACTCACCTCCTGGAAGGCGGAGTCAACCTCAGGATCGTCCAGGTCCTCCTGGGACACGCTTCGATCGATACGACCCAGATCTACACCCACGTCGATACCAGACATCTGATAGAAACCCACAAGATCTATCATCCACGCGCTAAATAATGAATAACAGGAGATAAATCCCATGAAAAAAGCTCTTATCCTCTGTATAACTTTGTTCCTCATCCTGGGGATCAGTTCATGCAAGAAAGAAAAGGATTCTGCCAAGCCAAAAGAGATCACCAAAGTCCGGGTCACGCTCGATTGGACTCCCAATACCAATCATACAGGCTTGTATGTAGCCAAGGAACTCGGCTTCTTCAAAGACGCTGGTCTGGACGTAGAGATCATTCAACCCGGTCAGAACACTTCCGATCAGATCGTTGCCAATGGCTCGAGTGAATTCGGGATCAGCTATCAGGAGAACGTGATCACAGCCCGTGCCAAGAGCATTCCTCTGGTATCGATCGGTGCCGTGATCCAGCATAATACTTCGGCTTTTGCCTCGCTCAAAGCAGCAAACATCCTCACCCCCAAAGACTTCGAAGGCAAGCGTTATGGCAGTTGGGATTCACCTTCCGAAAAAGCAATCCTCAAGTCGATCATGCTCAAAGCCGGCGCAAACTATACCAACGTCCAGATCATATCCGGAGTCGCAGATTTCTTCTCAACCATCGGCAAGGACGCCGATTTCGAATGGATCTATCTGGGCTGGACAGGAATCGAGGCAAAACAGCGTGGGATCGAACTGAACCTCATAAACCTCAAAGACCTTGATCCTGTTTTTGACTATTATACTCCCGTAGTGATCACCAGCGAAAAGATGATCCAATCCAAACCTGAGATCGTTCGCGCCTTTATGAAAGCCGTGAGTCAGGGCTATGATTATTGCATCTCCCATCCCGGACAGGCTGCAGGGATACTGGTCAAACACGCGCCCGAACTCAATCCCGATCTGGTTCGTATGAGCATGGACTACCTCGCCAAAGAGTATAAGGCTGAAGCTCCACGCTGGGGCGAACAGAAAGACACAGTGTGGAAGAACTTCAGTGATTGGATGTACAGCAACCATCTGATCGATACGAATATTGACGCCAAAGCTGCCTGGACGAACGACTTCCTTCCCCAATGAAAGATCTCCTCGCGGCACAGCGTATCACAAAGTCATTTCTCTTCAAAGGACAACGCCTGATCGTCCTCGAAGATCTAGATCTGCTGATCAGCGAGCATGAGTTTATCACCATTGTTGGTTCCAGCGGGTGTGGTAAAAGCACTCTGCTGGAACTGCTTGCCGGGATCACCCGTCCCGATTCGGGAGAGATTCTCTACGACGGACAGGTGATCACCGGTAGAGGTGGTTTCCTGGGCTATATGCCACAGGAGGATCTGCTCTTCCCTTGGCTCAGTTCCATCCAGAACGTTCTTCTCCCTGTCAGGATCAAGCACGGCGACTATAGCTCCGCCAAAGCCAAAGCCCTCGAGCTTCTCCCTGTTTTTGGGCTGGATAACCATGCCGACCTCCTTCCTCATCAGCTTTCCGGAGGGTTGAAACAACGCGTCGCCTTCCTTCGCACCTATATGACCAATTCACGGCTTCTGCTTCTGGACGAACCCTTCGCCAATCTCGACGCCATCACCAGATTGCGTATGCAGGATTGGCTCAAAGAGATCAAGCATAAGCTCGATCTGACCATCCTCATGGTCACTCATGACATTCACGAAGCCATCCGTCTCTCCGATCGGATTCTGATCATGGACAAAGCTCCGGGAAGGTTCATTCGTGAATTTTATCTCGATAGGGCTGCTACTTCCGATCAAGTAAAGGATTTGGAGATTTATAATCAGATCATAGCCATCCTCTGATCTGTAGCTTTTGTCGCATTAAGATACATCAATCCGGCACTTTTCTCTCCCTTAGTTTTGGGGTACTCATCTCGAACGCTTCTCGAACGCTTCTCGAACGATCTTCGTACAAAGATGCGAAAGGCGTGCGATGAGCATACGGTAATCATTTGATCCGCAAACTATCGGGTCAAAGGCAGCGATGGGCTTCTTCTGCGGCACCACAAACAGATTTTTTCCACATGAAGGAGCCGATTATTACAAAGAATGGTTAATGATATTATGCTGGCGGGGTTCACTATATTCTCAAATTTCTACCTATTCCCGGTAACAATAACTCTGGGGAGAAATCCAATGTACATAACGTTGGTAAAAAGAACGTTAAGCCACTTAACACAAGAAAACTTAGAGTGGCTCTATCACTTTAGCCATTAGTTGCAATATTACATTTATCTCATTCTTTTGTATACGTTTGTCGCATGTGGCATACATGATGGTTCATAGATGTGTGGATACCTTTCCACAATAAGCATGCATGGAAATATTTTGGGATTATATTAGGCTTGACGTCCTAACATCTCTACATTCAATGACAGTATAAATGGTAAGCTGTGGAATAGAATACCTCTATTACACTACCGACTAAGCTGAAATTTGTGATTTGTGTATATATAGTTTTTGTTAATCGGCGTATAACACAGTGATATAAGAGCTTAATTTAATATAAAAATATATGTGATAATTGTTAACGACAGCATTTGTTGTATTACGGCAATGCTGGCAGGACAAATCAAAGAATTTATTGAAAGTAACAGGAGATTAATTATGAAACACAAGTTGTTATTATTGCTGGTCATCTTAATCGGGATGATCTCTTATGGGTTTGCCCAGACAACTACCCTGAGTGTAGACACTCAGATAGCTGCCGGCAACGTTACCCAGGGTACCCTCAAACACCCGATTTATCATTTTCATCTGGCGAGAAATGCCACGGGGACTGTGAATCTGACTGATGTTTCCTTCACAACCGCCGGGACTTATACCAGCACAGACATGTCAAAATATCAGCTTTGGACTAATTCCACTGACGCGCTGGGAACAGCCACCCAGATAAGCAGTGATATTACCTCCGGCATGGGAACCGGATCTCATTCCTTTGCTTCATTCACCCAGCTTTTAACTGCCAGCGCGACCAGATATTTTTGGATCACTGCTGACGTAGCCATAGGCGCGACGACCACCGGCACCTTGAATGTTTCAGCCTGGACAACAACCAACTTTTCAGTAAGTAGCGGAACCAAATCTGGTTCGGCTACTGCCAGTGGAAATCAAACAATTACCGCCTTTGCGTCCTTGGCAGCCGATTACTTTCGTTCCAATGGGACGGGAAACTGGGGAACAGCCGGAACCTGGCAGTCTTCTCATGACAACACCAATTGGGCGACAGCAACTCTGGCTCCCAGCAGCACCGCCAACGCAATCACCGTCCGTAATGGGCATACCGTGACCGTCGCGGCGAATGTGAGCATAGATCAGACTACGGTCGATACCGGAGGTCAAATCAACATAAGCAGTGGCATCACGCTAACCATTGCTAATGGAGCTGAAGCAACTGACATGACCGTGAATGGAACTCTGCGTAATAATGCCGGAACTGTAACGACGACCGGAACACTGGCATTTGGCAGCGGAGGCTTATATCAACATAACTATACTACTACAGTAGGGACGATTCCTACAGCTACCTGGGATACAAATTCCACATGTGAGATTGTCGGTTACACAAGTTTTGCCGGAGATCTCGATATTAATCAGTCTTATGGAAATTTCACCTGGAATTGCCCAAATCAAACGACTGCAATATCTGCTAATGAGACTTTGGATACAATAAATGGAAACTTGAAATTAGTCTCAACAGGAAGCGGTAGTTTCATACTTGGAAATGCTACCAACACCACTACCGTTGCCGGGAATCTGGAGATTTCCGGTGGTACTTTTAATATGAATAACAAAAGTCGTGGTGGCGCAAATGACCTTACCATTAATCTTGCCGGTAATTTCACGATGTCTGGCGGTACCCTGACAAAAACTGCTACTGATGCCCGTGGATTTGGAGTCATTGTTTTTAATGGAACTACTAACCAAGTCATCTCAAAGAGCGCCGGGACAATCAGTAATGCTATAAACTTTACGGTAAATAGCGGTGCTACGCTCGAGTTTGATACTGCCACTACTGTTTTGGATGGTTCTTCAGGAACCTTCACAGCCGCAAGCGGTTCCACCCTGATCATCAAACATGCAGATGGTATTGCCGCTACCGGAGCCACAGGATGTGTCAGAACCACCGGTACCAGGACCTTTAACACCGGTGCCAACTACACCTACACAGGCAGCAACGCTCAGGTTACGGGAACAGGTCTCACCGGGGCCAATAATCTGACCTTCTCCAATACAGCTGGGACCACTCTGTCCGCTGCGGTTACCACAATTGCTGGTGCCTGCACAATTAACGGTGGAGCAACACTTGCCACCAATAACTTCAACATGGCATTTCAGGGTAACTTCGTAAACAACGGGACATTTACTGCCGGTAGCTCCAATATCACCATCGGAGCAGGCACAGCCACGCAGAGCATTGCAGGTTTCACGACCACCGGCACGGTCTCCATGACCAAGACTGGTGGGACCGCTACTCTGACCGGAAACGTGAGCGGAGGAGCATTCACCATCAACGGTACCGGTGGTACTTTGAATCTGGGCACCGGACTCACTCATGCATTCAGCGGTACCTGGACAAGAACGAATGGTACCCTGGACGGGGGTTCAAGCACTCTCAGACTGGGTGGCACAGTGAGTGGAACCGGAGGCACATTTACAGCCAGCACCGGAACCGTGGAATACAATGCCTCAGGAAATCAGTCTGTTGCTAGTCTCACATATAATAATCTGACGATCTCCAACACCGGAACGAAAACCCTGGCTGCGGCGTTAACGATCGGCACAACCGGAACCTTGACCATCAATGGTGGCGCTACTCTTGCCACTGCAAATCTGGCTCTGATCTTTCAGGGAAGCTTTGTTAACAGCGGAACCCTTACAGCCGGGAGCTCAACGGTTACAATTTCCGGGGCAGCGGCTACTCAGAGCATTGGTAGTTTCACGACCACCGGTTTGGTTAGCATGACCAAGACCGCCGGGACTGCCACTTTAACGGGTAACGCAAGCGGTGCGGGATTAACGATCAATGGCACGGGCGGAAGTTTAAATCTGGGAACTGGTTTGACTCATACCTTCACGGGAACCTGGACCAGAACTGCCGGAACCCTGGAAGGGGGTTCAAGTACCCTCAGACTGGGAGGCACAGTTAGTGGTACCGGCGGGAACTTCACTGCCAATACCGGAACCGTGGAATACTATGCCTCTGGCACGCAAACCATTGCTGCAGTTACTTACAACAACCTCACCTTGTCCGGCACCAGCGCCAAAACTATTACAGGGGCGACGGTGAATGGCGTGTTCTCAATCGAAGGGACTGCCACTACCACCGGAACAGTCCTTACTTACGGAGCTTCAGCTACTCTGCGCTATAATGGATCGGGTACTCAGACTGTGGGCATAGAATGGCCCGCTTCCTTTGCCCGGAACATCACCATAGTAAATACCAATGGAGTTACTCTTGACGCTTCCAAAACTCCCTACACCGGAACTCTTACTAATAATGGCAGGTTAAACTGCCTCAGCTATCAGTTATCCGGCACCGTAAACAATAATGGTATCATAACTGCCGCCATAGCCGATATCATGAACAGTGGGACCCTTACCAATAACACAGGTTCTACTATAGAATACACAACCCCCTTGACCATTCCTGCCAGCACAGGTTACTACAACCTTACTTTGAGCGCTTCGGGAACCTATTTCCTGGGCGGTAATGTAACCGGAATCAATGTGCTAACCCTGACCACTGCCACCACCTACCTGCATCGGGCTGGATATACTCTTGGGTATGCCACTTTGGCAGGATCGGGCAGTATTCTCAGTACGGCATATATTTCTCTTGCCTCAGATAATCCTGCGGTTGCCGCGGGCGGTTTGATGGCTGGAAGCACTAACAATATCTTCTACGCTTTCTCTACGGCTGTAAACACGAGTTCCGCCACCCTGAATTCTGTTGCCTTCACTACTGCCGGAACAGCGGTTACGACAACCGATCTGACCAATTTCAAGCTTTGGTACAGTACATCAAATGTGTTCTCCGGAGCATCGCAGCTTGGCTCTACTATGACTACCGGTTTGAGTGCCGGCACCCATACTTTTAGTGGACTTAGCCAGGTTATTGCCGATGGTACCACAGGTTACTACTGGATTACGGCAGATCTGGCTTCGGGTGCCACAGCCGGCAGAACCTTGCAGGTTACTCCTGCCATCACCACAACCAATCTGACTTTTGCCTCGGGAACCAAGACGGGTACCGCTTATGCAGGTGGATTAAAGACCATTAGCACTATATTCTGCACCACTACTGATTATGCCGTTCCAGCCATGAATGTGGCCATCAGTCAGACCAAAGCGCCCCTTTATAGATTCACTCTTGCCAATACCACTGCGAGTTCGATCAATTTCACCGGGCTGTCGTTTATCACCGGTGGTTCTTATGTCGCTGCCGATATCAATAAATATCAGCTTTGGACGAATACTACTGATAACTTGAGCGGAGCATCCCAGGTGGGGTCGAATCTGACTACTACTTTAGAAGTGGGTTCTCACTCCTTTGCTTCGTTTACTCAGGCTTTGTCAGCAGGTTCCACCCGCTACTTCTGGATCACCACAGACTTTACCGCAAGCGCGGTGATTGACAACGTTATCGGCGTAGCTGCGCTGACCGCGTCGAATATAACCCTTTCCGCGGGATCTCTGAATGTGACCGCCTATTCAGGAGGAGCTCAGCGAATAATCAGCTCCCAGGTTACCCTGAGATCCGCAAATACTGCCTTACCAGCCGCTAACGTAGGACAGGCAACCACCAAGTATCCGATTTACCGGTTTACCATATCTACCAATGAACCGGTTGGATCGGTAACTCTGTCGGCAGCATCCTTCACTTCAGCCGGAACCTATCAAAGTACTGATGTTAGCAAATTCCAGCTATGGTCCAGCGCGACCGATCAACTCGACGATGCGGCGCAGATGGGTTCTGATATCACCACTTCGCTGGGAACAGGCTCTCACACCTTCAGCAGTCTGTCTCAGGCTATCACAGCAGGATCCACCAGATTCTTCTGGATAACGGCTGATATACCCTTGGCTGCCGTTACCGGGCGCACCATCAATGTTTCTGCCATGACCACTTCGGATATCACGGTGTCCACCGGTACCAAAGGCGGAACCGCTTATGCCAGCAGCGCTCAGACCATCACATCCAAAGGCTGGGACTATACAAAAAGACAACCAATCGCTCAGCTTAGCGGAGCTGGAACCGGATACCAGATCAAGTACATTGTGAACTACGGAAACGGAACGGACAGCGGTCAAACGGTATATCTGAACAACAATTGCCGGACTGATTTTGGCGATGTGCGGTTCTACAACGGAACCACAGAACTGAAGTACTGGATGGAATCGATGACTTCCGGCAGCACAGCCACGTTCTGGGTAAAACTAGCCGGCGACCTGAGCGCGGGTAGTGTAAACGTTGACATCAACTATGGCAATTCCAGTGCGTTGACCACCTCCAATGGCTTGAATACCTTCATGGTCTTTGACGATTTTGGAAGTGATCTGACCAAGTGGATAAAATACAAATACATTGAAGGAAGCACCATTACGATTCCATCAGGACAAAGCTATGCCAGATTTGGGGGTGGTATTCCCACAGGTACCTACGGTCACTCAGTAGCAGGTTCCTACCCCGGCTACAGCGGTTTCCAAAACAATATTGTGGAATACCGTTTCCGGGTAGGGGATGATGCTATCGCAGAAGTGAGCGTGAGAAGCAAGTTCGAATACAGCACTGGGACCGTTGTGGCTGGAAAGGGTTACAAAGCTCGTAGTGATCAACGTGATGGTGAGGGGCAGTCCATCCACAAACCACCATTCTATGGCTGGCAATTTGTCGGAGGTACAGGAGACGGATTGATTCCGGTGGTCGATCAATGGTATAGAGGCACTTTCACAGCCTTTGGCAATGATCTGAAGTACTACCGTGACGGCACACTTATGAGATCGATAACCGATACCGAGTTCCCCAATACAGGTGAAATTACCCTGCAAAACCACTATGGTTTGGCAGGTGGCTCATATACCGACTTCGATTGGGTGTTTGTAAGGAAGAATGCCGGAGCAGATCCTACATATAGTGCCTGGATGTATCCAAATCACTATTACCGGACGATCAGCTCGGGAGAGTGGAGCGATACATCCATCTGGGAATCTTCACCGGATAATTCCACCTGGACTCCTGCAACTATGGCACCGGACCAGCTATCCCTGGGTATATTGATCCGTAACACCCATACCGTAACCGTTACAGCCAATGTAACTGCTGACCAGCTGACCGTTAATACCGGTGGTAAGCTGATTATCAATAACGGCATCACTTTCGATGTAAATAACGGAACAGGAACTGATGTTACCATAAATGGCACCATCGCCACCCTGGGTAACGGAATTCTATCCGGCAGTGGTTCTTTTACCCTGGGAGCCGGCGCGAATCTGGAAACTCAAAACACTGGAGGCGTGTCCACTACTGCGTCCACCGGATGCATTCAGGTAACCGGGACACTAACCCTTGATAATACTGCCAATTACACCTTTAATGGAACTTCCGCGCAGGTTACCGGCAATGCCATAAATACAGCAAATGACTTCACGCTGAATAACACAACCGGACTTACCTTCACAAACGCGATCACTGTCAATGGCATCCTGTATCAAACCGCCGGTGATATCACCAGCGCTAATACTGACTTTGTGGATGGCTATGAATCGCAGAATTACAACCATCTTCGCTTTCCTGAAACTGGATTCAATATCAGCGGGTGGTCTATATCTATGACTACTCCGGTACTGCTTCCAGACAAGGTTAACCGCGAATGGGTGTTTACCGGAAGCTATACAAACGACAAGGTCGTTACCTTCTTCTGGACCAGCACGGATGATGACGGATACCCTTGGGCTAATGATGACCAGCCAGCCGTTTATCAAGGCGCGACCAAACTAACCACCACCAGTTGGTCAGATGCAATCCCCCGTCAGATAACCGTGACTCTCAACGGCAGCTTTGGCGCTAAAGCTACTTATACGATAGGAAGAGAAGATGGGGGAACCCTGCCTGTGGAATTGTCCTCCTTCACCGCTGAGATCAGCGCTCAGAACTATATCCAGTTAACGTGGGTCACTCAATCCGAGACCAACGTATCCGGATTCAAGATACTCCGTAACTCGATCAGCGATCTGGAAACCGCAACGCTGCTGAACACTTTTATTGAAGCAACCAATACTTCCCAGATGCAGGTGTATGTCTTTACCGACGAAGAGATCAACCAAAACGGAACATACTACTATTGGCTTCAAAACCTCGATCTGGATGGAAGCAACTACTACTATGGACCTTCAGTAATCACTGTAAACAGTTATGATCCCGGAGTGCCACCCATCCCGATCAAAGCAGGATTGAACAACGCCTACCCCAATCCTTTCAATCCTACTGTTACCATTGACTACGGAATCCTTCAACGTGGCAAAACCTCGATTGGAGTTTTCAACCAACGTGGACAAATTGTCCGGAATCTCCTTAGTGAAGTCAAGGAAAGTGGCAGTTACTCGGTCGTTTGGAATGGTAAAAGTGACTCCGGTAGTGAATTACCCAGCGGAATCTATTTTATCCGCATGACGTCAGGAGGAAAAACCTTCACTCGCAAGGTGATATTCCTAAAGTAGTATATAGTAACAACACATAGAATACCGGGTTAGCGAACTCAACACGCTAACCCGGTTTTGTTTGTAGATCAATTTTGTTTGGCTCTCTTTCAAATCGAGTGGGTAATCCGTTGCTCGCTGTCCAAGATTAATCGATGCTTCAGATGCCTGATCCTGTAAATCGGTAATATTCCTGATTCATAGTGTACATGATCCACGTTCTATTGGTTTCTCCCCCGGGGATAGAAATCCTCCGGGTACAACAAGCTGAAAGCTTATGGTACAATACGTTTCTCTGCATGATAGCCCCATTCTGTACCGTAAGCTTTCAGCTTGTTGTGGTAGAGTGGCTTTTAGCCCTCTACCCGGAATCACACGCAGATCCCAGCTAGCCCTGTTTCGGAAAGCAATGATTTCATTACCCACTTAGTTTGAAAGAGAGCCTTTTGTTTGTGTCCCCTCAATTGACTCTGGATATATAATTCCGGCTCTCTTTCAAATCGAGTGGGTAATCAATCCGTTGCTCGCTGTCCAAGATTAATCGGTGCTTCAGATGCCTGATCCTGTAAATCGGTAATATTCCAGATCCATAGTGTACATGATCCACGTTCTATTGGTTTCTCCCCCGGGGATAGAAATCCTC
>DAOPZE010000001.1:0-75155 GCA_035353255.1 Candidatus Cloacimonadota bacterium | reverse complement strand
TCTGCTTCTGTTGATATGAGGAAATGAAAAAGACTTGACAGGAACGGACGAAAGTCAGCGTATGAAGTATAGAAATAATAACCATGGAGGAATCATGAAAAGATGGTTCACTTTAGGTCTGATAATGATCATGGCTTTGAGTTTGTTCGCGGAGCGGAAAGCTCTTGTAATTGCGAACTCGAACTATGACAGGGTGACGCTAAACAGCCCGATAAATGATGCAACTAATATGGAATCAGCCCTGACCGGGCTAGGCTTCAGTGTTTCCCGTTATAATAACCTTAGGCTTGCCGCGATGGTTTCAGCTGTAGACTCATTTGCTACTACTATTACGGCAAACGATGACGTCGTCGTCTATTTTGCCGGTCACGGTACAGCTTACGACGGAGTCAACTACCTCTGTCCAGCGGGAATGAACCTTAGTACCTCGCAAAGCTATAAGAAAACAGCTTATAACCTGAACACTCTCGCTGCCAAAACCAAGATAGCCAGAACTTCAATGCTAGTGATCGAGGCTTCCAAACAGTGGACTCCGGATGGAACCAAAGCTATAGCAAAACCCTTTGCCAAGATGCTTGCGACTGCTCCGACCAAGCAAGTCATTGTTTTCAGTGCCAGACCCGACAAGATAGTTCTCAATTCCTATGAAGAAAAGAGCATCTTCACGACAACTTTCATCAAGAACATCACGGAATCAGATCTCAATTTTAATCTGATGATGCAGGGCGTGATCACGGAAGTCGCGACCCAGACTAAGGGATTACAAGTTCCTTGGGTTTCGGGAGTTATGACGACAGAGTTTATCTTCAATCCTCTGGATTCCAAGTGGAGATTCAAATCCTTTGATCTTTGGGATACAGAAGGGGGGGGAAGCATTTCCTGGTGATCATCAAACAACGAGCCTAAGACACTGTTATTATAAGCGGTATCTATCATGATACTGCTTTTTCTTTTGTATATTCTTGCTCCTTGCTATATGGTACGCCCACCGTACGCCTCTCGTATGGTACCTGTATGATAGCCGTACAAGATATGGCTTGGATACGAGAGGTATTTCAGAAGAATACGAGAACAGTGTGATTCAGCAAAGGAGGGGTAAGGGGATCAATCCTGTTTATCGAGGGTCTTCTTGATCAATTCCTGGGTTTGTTCAGCGCCTTTTTCGTCTCCAAGATATAGTCTTAATTCCAGGATCTTGCGGTAGCACTCGACGGCGGAGAGGTAGTTTTTCTGCTCGGAATGTACATTGCCGATATTGCCAAGTACCTTGATCAATTCGAGTTTATCGTTCATCTTCTCGGCAAGCTGCAGCTTTTGTCCCAGGAGTTCCATCGCAGCAGAATAGTCGTTGCGGAGCATTTTGGTATAACCGAGGTTGCCGAGGGCGATGGATTCTTCTTTGAGATATCTGTGCTCGATAGAGATATCAAGGCTCTGATTGAAGTTTAGTTCTGCGTTATCATAATCTTTTTGGTCAAGATACAACAGACCAAGGTTGCTCAGAGTTTTAGCGCGTCTCTGAGCGTCATGGTTGTCTGTGGCAAGCTGGAGGCTGATCTTGTGATATTCGAGGGCTTTATCACGTATCTTGCTGATCTGATACCAGTTGCCCATATTGCCATTAGCAATGCAGAGAATGACAGGATCACCAAGCGTTTCCGCCAGTTTGAGTCCTTCCGTGAAGCAATCGAGCGATTTCTCCATATCATGAGCATAGACAGCTGAAATGCCGAGGAATCGAAGCACTTCGAAAAGCAAATGGTCATCTTCATGATCCAAAAGCCCTTCGTGTATCGTTCTTACTTCATCGAGGGAATCTTTCCAATTCCCGATGAGGAAGTTTATATCGGCAATGCGAAAACGGATCCTGAGTTTGGCAAGTTCGTCTTCTTCGAGGCTGAGCGCTTTGCTGTAAAGATCCAGGGCTTGCTGATTGTTATAGATCTTTGCGGAACTCTCAGCCGAAAGCAGCAAATAATGAACGGCTTTATCATTGATCTCTGCCCGGAAATAATGATCCCCAAGCGTGTAATAGAATTCTGACAGACGATTTTGGAATATACCTTCGATAGCTTCAGCAGTGAGTTTGTGAAGCATCTTGCGATTCTCATGCAGCAGAGTCTGGTAAGCAACTTCCCTTGTAGTGATATGCTTAAAAAAGTAAGTGGAATATTCGAAGCCAAGCATCTTCAGGATCAGGGACTGGGACTCCAGAACATCCAAAGTATTATCGATGTTGATCTGTTCATCGAGACGTTTTTCAACCTCGCGGAGAATATCCACAAAAAACTCCTGACCGATCACGGATGCCTTATGCAATACCATCCGAAGTGTCTGTGGAAGCTTGTCGAGACGGGAAAGGATCATGGCGTGCAGGTTTGCCGGAACGGGGAAATTGACCAATTCTCCGGTTGGGATCTCCTCGATATAATTGCACCACTCTTCCAGGAAAAAGGGGTTACCCTCAGATAGCTCGCAGACTCTATCAAGTACTGAATCGGGGACTTCCGCTCCTTTAATATGCAGTTTTACCAAGCGGTGGATATCCGGCACGGGAAGAGGATTCAGAACTATCTCCTGAAGTTTACCGCTTCGGGATACGAACGATGGCATTTGATACTCATTCCGGTACATGAGGATGAACATCACCCGGGATTGAAGGCTGCCAAATCGGTTCAGCAGGTTCTCGAGAACATGAGAAGACGCCTCATCGATCCAGTGCAGATCGTCAAGGATCACGACCAGAGGAGACTCCCGGTAGATCACGTTATGAGTCAGGCAATCAAAAACCGTCTCGATCGCGTTGGATAGATGGGTCAGAAGATCGCCGCCGCTTTGGCGTAAACGTGGATCGGCGCTGCGGATCTCCAGCAGGAAACCTATCAGGGATTTGACATCTATCAGGTCACTCTGTTTCTCGGATTCTGTCTCTTCAATGAGTTTACGAAATCCAGAATCTAGCTTTTCCTGCTTGGTTTGGGGCGTCTCATTCACCTGTAAGTGAAACAGAGTTTCGAACATCGAGGTAAAGAGATTCAACGGAGCGGGAGAGATCGCGCTGCAAGCTCCGTGCAGGAACTTCGCCGTTGTTTGGTTTTGTTTCTCAAATTCATAGACGAGTCTGGTTTTCCCAAGACCGGCTTCTCCGCGAATACCCATGATGGGAAGTTCGTCAGTTTTGCCGGAAGCAAGGATTGTCAAAGCATCTTGGAGAATGCTCAGTTCCTTTTCTCTGCCTATATAACTGGTAGCATGATTGCGCCTGTGAAGCTGGCTATCCTGTTTGGGGCCCAGTACTTTCCAGCATTGGATCGCTTCCTCGAAGCCCTTGACCTTAATATCACCGATCAACTCGAAATCGAAATTGCGTTCGACGAGACGCTTGGTCTCCAATGGCAGCATGATGCTGTTCACCGGAGCGTTGGATTCCATGCGTGAGGCGAGATTGACCGGCGGACCATATACAGTATGATCATCGGAAGGCTTGTCGCCGATCTTGCCGACAGAGACCAATCCGGTATTGATCCCTATCCTCAGTCCGAGCTGGAGGTTCTCCCAACCCTTCTGATTTGAAAGCAGGGAGTTATAAAGCTGAAGCTGCTGTTGCATTTTGATCGCCGCCATGATACAGCGTTCGGTATCTTGCTCTGAGGCTTCTTTCGCTCCGAAAAGCGCCATGATACCGTCTCCCATGTATTTATCGACGGCTCCGCCATAGAAATTGATGCATTTGGTAAAGATCTTCATGATCTCGTCCATGCGGGCGTGAATCGTTTCCGCGTCAAAGAGATTGGAGATGCTGCTGAACCCCTTGATATCGGCGAAGAGTACTGCTACTTCTCGCAGTTCACCTTCATGAAGTTTCAGGGTAGGGGGCGTTTTTAGCAGGTCAGCTTCTATATCGAAAAAGTCGCCGCCAAAGATAAGGTCTTTATCATCCATTCTCTAGGTCACCGTCACATCCTTGTTGATTTGGGAACGTACGTCCATTGGACTTTACCTGTATTTCCTGTCAATGACAAATTTCGCACTTGACACAAAGCATTGGTTTTTAAGATGGGCTTTATCAAAGCTAAGATATCAATAATATATATAGATGGAGGAATCATGTCCGATAATCTCGTTTACGGAAAGATCAGCAGTCGCGAAGCGATCGAGCTGGAAGAAAAGTACGGTGCGCATAACTATCATCCGCTACCGGTGGTATTGGCAAAAGGCGAAGGAGTATTTCTCTGGGATCCTGAAGGAAACCGTTACTATGACTTCCTGTCCGCTTATTCGGCTGTTAATCAGGGGCATTGCCATCCGCGGATCATCAAGGCTTTAACGGATCAGGCACAAGACCTGACCCTTACATCAAGGGCGTTCTTCAATAACAAGCTCGGTGAGTATGAGAAGTTCGTCACAGAGTTCTTCGGTTATGATATGGTCTTACCGATGAACTCAGGAGCGGAAGGAGTCGAGACCGCTCTGAAACTTGCCCGGAAATGGGGATACACCGTGAAGGGCATCGATAAAGACAATGCCATCATCATCTTCTGCGAGAATAACTTTCACGGAAGGACGATCGGTGTAGTTTCTGCCTCGACTGATCCTGAATGCTACGAAGGATTCGGACCGTTCGTACCCGGGATCATGAAGATACCTTACAACGACGCATCATCCCTTAAGTCAGCACTGGAGAGACACGGAAAGAACGTCTGTGCCTTTATCGTTGAGCCTATTCAGGGTGAAGCCGGCGTTTTCGTTCCTGATGAAGGTTACTTGAAAAACTGCTATGATCTCTGCAAGGAACATAATGTTCTATTTATCGCGGACGAGGTTCAAACAGGTATTGCCCGTACAGGAAAGCTCTTGGCGTGTGATTATGAAAGTGTTCGTCCGGATATCCTTATCCTTGGTAAAGCCATTTCTGGCGGAGTCCTGCCTGTTTCCGCGGTACTTGCTGACAAAGACATCATGCTGACGATCAAACCCGGTCAGCACGGTTCCACGTTTGGTGGTTTCCCGCTAGCCTGCGCTGTTGCTAAAGCTGCCCTGGAAGTCGTGAGAGATGAGAAGTTGGCAGAACGGGCATATACTCTGGGGAAGATGTTCCGTTCCGCTCTGCGAGAGATCAGACATCCAATGCTGAAACTGGTACGTGGACGTGGTCTGCTCAATGCTATCGTAGTAGAACCAAAAGAGGGGATCGAAGCTTGGGATGTTTGTATGATGCTCAAGGAAAAGGGTATCCTCTGCAAACCTACTCACAGGCATATTATCAGGCTTGCTCCTCCGTTGGTCATTACTGAAGACCAGCTCAAAGAATGCGTTGACATCATTCGTAGTGTTTTTGAACAACTCTGATGAAATTCAATCATGTATAATATCGGGTTCCCGGCTTGAAGGCTTACAAGGTCGAAAGCTGATGCCCCGAACTATTCTAACGGCCTTTGAATACCAGACGCGTAGTCAGAGGCCGTTATCATATTTTCACAATGGATGTAAACTATATGAGCATTGACACAGGGACTGCTGCTGATTTTCGTAGCGGATTCGTCTGTATCGTGGGAAAACCCAATACAGGAAAATCCACCTTGATGAATCATATACTCGGACAAAAGATATCGATAACCTCACCCAAACCACAGACTACCCGTTACGCAATAAAAGGGATCTGGAATGACGAGAAACTGCAGGTCGTGTTTGTTGATACCCCGGGATATCTGAAACCACGCTATGAGATGCAGAAAAGGATGATCAAGATATGGTCGGATGCGTTCAAGGACGTGGACTTGGTGATCTTCATGACAGATATTCTCTCCTTTCCCAGTGACTATGACAAAGAGGTCTTGGAAATACTAAGTACTTTCCGCAACCAAAAAATCGCGGTCTTCAACAAGGTCGATCTCCGTCCTCAATGTGAGCAAGATAAATACCAGGATGGATTGATCGGAGATTTTGATTCTGTGCACTTTGTTTCGGCAAGAACTGGAGAGGGGATACAAGAGATGCTGGACGATCTGGTATCAAGAATACCCTATCATGAGCCATATTATGACGAAGACCAGCTATCCGATCTGCCCATGCGATTCTTTGCCCGCGAGGTTATCAGGGAAGGTATCTTTCATATTCTCGAGCAGGAATTACCTTATGCCTCCGCTGTATTGATCGATAAATACACGGATACCGATGATAAGGCTGTGATCGATGCTGTTATCTGGCTGGAACGGCAGAGTCAGAAGATCATACTGATCGGGTCACAGGGGAAAACACTTGGGAAGATCAGAGCTTACGCGGAACAACAGCTAACGACATTCGTCGGTAAACCGGTTCAAGTCCATCTTTGGGTCAAGATCAATCCGAATTGGCGCAAAAAGAACACATCACTCAAAGAACTTGGATTCGACTAGACGAAAAGTTGTTGACATATTCAGACAGCTTGAGATTCTGGACACGAGTGATGCATAGATGGTTTTTGTTTTTACTATAATCTAAGAGTTGAGTTGAGTAATTATGCGTGTGATCGATAAAGAAACAGCCATCTTGGTGGTGGATATAGGCAATACTAGCCTAACTTGCGGTGTGTATTACGGGGATATGCTGGTCTGGCATACGAGGATGCAGAGCCTCAAAGAAAAGACCTCTGATGAATACTTCAGTGTTATTAAATCCCTTCTGGACGATAAGTATCTCAGTAAGATCAAGTTTGTTGCGTTCGCCAGTGTCGTACCGGAAATGACACGTATATGGATGCATCTCTGTCAGAAATACCTAAAAGCTGAAATATATCTCATCAATGCCTACAGCGACTTAGGCATAAAGTACCTGGTATCGGATCCCGGTTTTATAGGCGCGGATCTTGTTGTAAATGCTTACGCGGCTCTGCAGAAGTATCACACGAATTGTATCGTCATCGATCTAGGAACGGCGACAACTGTTCAGGTTATCAAAGCGGATGGAACGTTTGAAGGTACTGTTATTGCGCCTGGTATTAAAACTGGTTCTGCATATTTGTTTGAAAAGACTGCCTTGCTTTCTGAGATCGAGCTTGTCGCTCCTACCAAGTTACTTGGTACCAATACTCATGACGCAATGCTATCCGGGATCATCTATGGGCACGCTTTCATGATCGATTCCTATATCTCCGCGATCAAAAGACAATATGCCTCAGATATGGAATTAAAGACCATCATCACAGGTGGTATGAGCGATCTTGTGGCTCCGATATTGTCATTTATCAACCACGTGGATAAAACTATCACATTGGATGGAACATACCTGGCTTTGAAGAGACTGCACGAAATCTCCAAAGACTAAGCAAAAATGGCTAAAAGAATCCTGGTATTCCTGCTGATTCTCTCAATTCTGGGAATACTAACTGCGTCTGTATTCTACCCCAGATTATACCTCCCGGGCTATTATCCAATAGTCTTTAATCGTTACGACATCTATAAAACAAACAAAGGGTTGAACTTCGTTAAGAACGAACCTTATAGAGTCTCAACCATGTATCCGACCCGCACGGAGAGGATCGATCTTGAGAATGATCAGGTTGCGGTCAGAACTACCGTCGAAGATGAAGACATTCTACCTGAATTGATCATCCCTTACGACCAGTATCTGCAGAACATGATGAAGATGGTTTATCGTAAAGGTTTATTCAGCGAATTCAAAAACAAGCGACAGAATACTCAATCAACTCAGTCAGGTTTGATAGGTGAGTTCGTTATAGATTTGCCTACTGTGGCAATGCCAAAAGCTGTGCAAAAGGTTCTTGGCTCACGAGCCGGGCGGTTGAATCTGGACGGTTCTGAAAAGATCACGATCGGAGGTAGCAGCACAAAACGTAAACGTGTTCCTATCTATGATACAAGTAATTCCAGTCGTTTCGATCTTAAGATGGAGCAAGAGACCAATCTACGTCTATCCGGCACCATCGGCGAGAAGATAGCGGTCAATCTTAAATACAATTCACAGATGGACGAACAGCTCTTCGATCCTAACAACATCAACGTTAAGTACACCGGTGATGAAGATGAGATCGTCAAATCCATCGAAGCGGGTAATATTACCTTGTCTTTGGCGGGATCAAGATACATTAGTTATTCCACAAGTTCGCAGGGATTGTTCGGAGTCACATCAAGATTTAAGTATGGGAATCTAGATCTTTCTGTTATCGCCAGTAAGGAAGAAGGACAAAAGAATACTCTTTCGTATATAGGACAATCTCAGGCTGACTCAACAGTGTTCCGCAGTAAGGACTATACTGCAAGAACTATGTACTATATCGCGGATCCTTACGAGCTGTATGATCTTTATGAAGCTGACGACATGGGACCAAATGTTCCGACAGGATATTTAAACAACGCTATTAAAACCAATTCACGTGGAGCATGGCTGATCAAGAACCCTGGTCTTTTACCACAGAACGGTACCGTAAACGTATATATAGATGATTTCAACTCGACAAATAATGTTGCATCAGCTGTTGGTGATACGATCTTCTTTTCTCAGAACGACTTCTACGTACCATACTATGATAAGCTCGTCGAGGGAACTGACTTTGTGACCGATTACAATTCCGGTGTTATCCAGATCCTAAGGGCGGTTGACCGCAGGACTACTATCGCAATTCAATACATCCGTCAGGACGGGATACCTGTTCCGCTTAATATGGATCCTGATGACCCTGAAGATACCGTTACGCACGCAAAACCGATACGTCGCAGAAACCAGGAATATGACTCAACCGATCCGAACAACGTCTGGCACTACCAGATGCGCAACGTGTACAACATGAATAAAACCAATATTAAAAGCGATGGCTTTAATCTTGAGATCTTTACAGAGAATGTGGATAAGACTAGAAACTATAATGTAGCTGATAGTCTTCAGGTGGGCAGTATTGTCACCTATAATGATTACTTGCGTATGGACAGCTCCGGAGACGGGCTGATCAATGGTGACGACAATACCGTTAATCTCACTTCCGGCATTGTATACTTCCCCTTCATTCAGCCTTTTGCCCCGTTAGGAGACGGCATTATCTATGAAGATGAAAACGAAAACATCTATAACGATGATATTGATTTCTTTATCTCTGTTAAAGGCAAGATAGGCAGAGAGGCGATCGAGCTTCCCCAAGGAGGTATACTCAAGGGAAGCGTCCGGGTTCTAGTGAACTCCAAACAGCAGAAAGAGAACATCGATTATCTGGTAGATTATGACTTTGGAAGGATAACGTTCCTGACGGCAGAGGGCAAAGATCCCGACGCCAAGATCGAGATCGATTACGAGTATCGTTCGACTTTCGCGGTGGCTCAGAAAACTCTTACAGGCGTCAGGGCAGACTGGAATATCACTAACTATGCTAAACTAGGTGGTACCTTGATATACCGGTCGGAGAGCGTCAGCGATAAGCGTCCCAAGATCGGGAACGAGAACATCCAGATGTGGATGGCTGACGTAGATGGTACTCTTACGCTCAAGCCGAAATTCATTACCAAGATCCTCAACGCGCTGCCCCTGATAAACACAACCGCAGAAAGCCGTTTAACTCTATCTGGTGAAATTGCCTATACGATCCCAAATATCTATGGCGATCCCAATGGAAAGAAAAAGGAAGCGTACATCGATGATATGGAATCGATCGTAGATTCATATCCCATGGGCGTGACGATAGGAACCTGGTCCTTGGCGAGTAAACCATGGAATCAATCTCTTGCAAAAGGCAGAACGATTTGGTACAACCCCAAAAACATCCACCGCGACCAGCTTGAAGATCCTTTGACTTTGACTGAAACCGAAAAGACTGAGAATGTCACTGTACTGGCTTTGAAAGTTTTCCCCAACAATCTTGGGATGCCGGGAGCAGGTATCTGGAGCTGGGGCGGGATCATGAAATACCTTGGAAATCAACTTGATTTCTCCCAGAAGAAGTACATAGAAGTACTGGTCAAACTCGACGTCCGGAACAACGAGCCAACTCCTAATGCCACGCTACACATAGATCTTGGAGATCTAAATGAAGATTTTTATACCGAGTATGGCGGACTCAATGTCCTGAATAATGAAGACAAGAACAATGATGGCGTGCCAACTCATGATGAGGATATCGGTCTTGATGGCATATCACAGGATGATCCGGGGCATGATCCCAACGATATTGCTTCAAACGTAATTGATCAAGCCACTGGTGACTATCCATTCCTGAATTGTACTGAAGCGAACGGAGTTCTGGATACCGAGGATCTTGACGGTAACGGAGTATTGAACCAGCTCGACCGTTATCTAAGCTATTCAGTTTCGCTTATCGACTCCCTGCACTTGGAGAATATCAATCATGATGGTTGGCGGCTCTACCGGATACCCTTGACTGATCCTGAATATTATCAGATAGTTAACAATTCGACTACCGGAGTCCAACCAAGTTTAAAAAAGATATCCTACGCCAGGATCTGGCTAGAGACAGATACCACAGCAAAGGTCTTGATTGCGGATGCTTCTGTCGTCGGCAACAAGTGGCAGGATTTCTATGTCAGGGACGAGAATGGCTCAATAGTCTCGGGTTCAGAATTGACTCAATACGGAACACAATACTTATCTGGAATTGTCAATAATCAGAAGAACAGAAGTCATTACACTCCTCCCAAGGGAACTGTTTTCATAGAGGATAGACGAGAAACAAGTGAATCTGCTCTAAGCCTCAATATCGCTAATCTCCAGCCGGGCCAGCAAGTACTCTTGCGTCAGCGGTTATTCGATCCTTACAGCTTGTTGTCATATGACCGTCTCAAGTTTTGGGTCTATCCCGAGAATATAGACCTAAACTCAGCATATCCGGATTCCATTGATATTATCTTTCGGGTCGGCGCGGATTCCCTGAATTATTACCAGATCACTCAACGAGTTGGCGTTAAGGCTTGGCAGGCGAAGATGTCTGAATCTCTGTGGGATCAGTTTGTTTATAACCTTCAGGAATTAAGTTCCCTCAAGGAAGTTTTTCCCGTCGAAACCCAGGGCACGATTGATCATGGGTCTTACAGTGTATCATTCATAGGAAGGAAGACCACACTTACTAATATTAGTGAAGTTTACTTCGGCGTGGCGATTCCGGACAGCTTGCCGGTAAATAGGGAGTTTTCCGGAACAGTATTCTTCAACGATCTGAGAGTTGCGGACCCTTATGAAGATATTGGTATCGCAAAGCGCCTCACTCTCAACGCAGCACTAGCTGATTTTATTACTCTGGATGTCGATTATGACGACAAATCGGAGAACTTCAATGCCACTATCCAACGAGGAAGAACAAACACCTTTACCTCAACAAAGTCATTGACGATCACAAACAAGTACTTCCTGAACAAGCTTCTGCCTACATCCTGGAATATGGATATTCCGTTGTCCCTGAACAGAACCTACACTGAGGGTATTCCGCGTTATCGAGCAAACTCAGACCTGCTTCGTGAGAATATCGTTGATCTGACTGAGAAAGAGCGCGAGAAGAACGAGACTCTCATCTATTCCGCTGATGTCGCTTTAAGTATGAAATCAGCTCCTAAAAACAAGATCCTGAACTATACGCTCTACAGGACATCTTTCAGCGCGCGACTCGAGGATTCCTATCTACATAATCCAACGCAACAAGATACGACGTTGACTTACCGTGGTACACTAAACTATAATCTGAGCCTGCCTGCGGATAAAGTGAGCTTCCCGCTCATAAAAAGATACCGGTTGGGATGGTTCCCGACGACCTGGAACAACAGCTTCACATTCAATGCTACTGAACCCAACGCTTATTATTGGGATACCAGAGAGAATATCACCGGTTGGTATCCCCGGGCAAACACTGCCGATACCAGGCTGCTGACCACGGATACCAACATCAATTGGAATCTCCTCTCGGATGTAACCGCCAGATTGAGACTGAATACAAAACGAGACCTGATTCAGAAGAACTACTACAAAGAAATCAATCTCGGTAAAGAAACCGAATATTCGCAGGATGTGGAACTGGCATATAATCCGAACTACCTTTCCAATATCTTCAACATCAATTCATCTGTCACAACCAAGTACACCGAGTTCCAGCGTAAACATACCGAGAACACAGACGAAGGCCCAATAGATGTATATTCTTCAGACGGCGGCAATAACCGATCAATCAGAGCCACTGTGACACTGCAAAACTCAAACCTTCTGAGTGGTTGGTCACAGTCATTAAAAGCCAAGGCTCCTCAAAAGAAGAGAGACGACAAAAAGGACAAAGAACAGCCCAAAGAAGAAATCAAGGATCCAAACCAAACCGGTGTGGAATATAAGTTTGATGGTAACCAAGAAGAACCGAAAGAAGAACTTGATAAAGAGGGTGACAAGAAAGAACTAACCGAAGAGGAAAAGAAGAAGCTCGAGATGCAGGATTCTGACAAGGGAGAAGACAAACCCGGAGAAGAGGTAAAGAAGGAAGAAGAAGGTTCCCAGAAGAATAATCTTGAACCAAAGGAAGAGACCGATCCCAGAGAAGAACCCAAGGTCCCGAAAGACGGAGATCAAGGAGGGAAGAAGCCTTCCAATAGCTTTAGCTTTATCCAGGTTCCGGCGACCTTATTAAATTATCTATCCAAGTTTAAAAACATTAATGCCTCATTCCAAAACACTTACAACATGACTTACACTGAGAAAGATGTCCGCCCGCCTTTCGCATTCCAGATCGGTCTCCCGCATTCGGTCGCGCCAGACTTCCTCGACGCCACGACCAATGATAACACACTGACGCTTTCTTCGGGTCTGGCAGTTTCCCGCAATGTCGATAGCACGATAAATTACTCTTATACCATGAATCGCAGACAATCCAACGCCAGTAATCAATCTATCTCCACAACTTTCCCTGATATTACAGTTTCTCTGGTCGATTTTGAAAGATATATCGGGGTGTCAAAGTGGCTTTCCGGAAGCAGACTAAACACCGGATTCCAATATACTGTCCGTCAGAATGGTGACCTTGACTGGCTCGAACCTTCCCAGGAAACTTTTACTACCGCTTTGAGCCCGTTGTTAGGCTTCTCCGGCAACTTTGCGAAGTCCCTGAGTGTTAATCTCAGCTATTCTCTCAGCCGTACTAAAAATATCACCGCAATGGACAACTATGACATTATCAAGACAAATAATTCGCAGTCGATGAACGGAACGGTGTCCTACTCCTTCAGAGCCGGTAAAGGGTTCAAGATACCCTTCTCCGGTAAGAAGATACATATCAAGAACGAACTCAGCTCATCTCTGACCCTATTATTCGAAAAGAACTTCGATGAGACGATCGGCAGAGAAGCGACACAGGTTGACAGAAACACCAGCAGGATCGCCATAACGCCCGGGGCAACGTACCAATTTGACCAGAATATCAAAGGCGGTATAACCAGCGCCTGGGAGCTCACATCGGATAAAAGACTCGACGACGGGACAAGGATCTTCAGGCTGGGGGTCTGGGTCGAAGTTAACCTATAGACCCATAGATTTCCAAGGTCACTTACACAAAGAGAATATTAACTCAATTTAAGCTTGTTTCATCAGATCCAATTTGTTTTGCAGAACGTTCTCTGAGATAACTCCGATCGAAGTTTCTATCACTCTACCATCATTGATCAAGATAAGCGTAGGAATGCTGAGAATGTTGTATTTATCTGATAGATCCTGGTTGTTATCGACATTTATCCGTAGGAATGTGATATCCTGATTATCGTTCGCGATCTTATCCAAAACCGGTGCTAGTGCCTGGCAGGGATTACACCAGTCCGCATAGAAATCCAAGACCAGCAGTTTATTATTGGAAAATCCGTCCAGTTTGTTGTTGACTACCTCATGTATCATTGTTAACCTCTTAAGTGCATAGTTACTAACATGATAACCAAAACATGATCGAAAACAAGCACTTTTCTGATGAATATCAAGACATCCCATCTCAATCTCGCGTGTTATGGCTTTAGTTATGCGGTATCCTTCCCGTACGCCCACCGTATGCCTCCCGTATGATATCCGTACGGAATACGATTATCATTCGATAAGGGTAAGATCATAATTCTGTGATGGTACAAGATAGTCATAAGTGGCTGTCAAGCGCTTCTCTGTATCTGAAGAAATGGAATGGAGTCATTTCCTCAGTGAGTGTGTACTATCTTCTCGTTAGAGACTTACTGCTGATCAGTGAAAAAGTTGATAATGGTTCTATGCTGTATGTTCTTTAGATCGCCAAGGAATATCCTGACAGTCTTTTGCAGAGCATCGAACGTTGAGTCATTGTTAATCAAAAGATCGACTTTGTTGAGTTTGTCAATGTCATCAATCTGGTTCGCCATACGTGCCAAAGTTGACTCGTCATCGGCGTGATCTCGCTCCTGTACCCTTTTGATCCGCTGATCCAATGGGCTGGTTACGAGAACAATGAAGTCAAAGCATCTCTCCAGGTTTGCTTCAAAGAGGAGAGGAACTTCGAAGAAAAGGTAATCATCGGTGGAGATCGATACTATATGATCAAAGGCTTTGAGTACCAGTGGATGGATCATAGAATTGAGATATTCCAGATCTGCTTTCGAAGAAAAGACGATCTTGGCAAGAGATTGACGGTCAATTTCACCATCACGGAAAATACCGGAACCCCATCGTTTCTGAAGTGAAGCTACAAGATCATCTGAGTAGAGAACTTGATGGGCACATTCATCCGCGTTGACAACCCTATATCCTTCGGCTTGTATCTGCTTCGAAACTGATGATTTACCGCTACCTATGTTGCCTGTGATCCCGATGAGCAGAGGACGTTTATCTGGAAGCATCAGAAATGATCTGTACGAGTTCTTCAAAAGCAATACCGGTTTGCAGCTTTCCTCCACTCGCGACTGAGATCTGACCTGTCTGTTCGGAAACAATGATCACGAGGGCATCGGTAAGCTCAGAAATGCCTATCCCTGCAAGATGCCTGGTTCCATAGCGGCTGACATACTCTGCTTTCTTGGACAGAGGAAGTACGACTTTTGCCGCCATGATCCTATCTCCGCGAATGATGATAGCACCGTCGTGCAGAACAGATCTGGTGTTGAATATGGTCAGGATCAACCTAGTCGAGACAGATGCGTCCAATAGTTCTCCGCCATGGATGTATTCGTTCAGGTTACGTTTGTTTTCAATGACGATCAAGGCGCCGATCTTCCTGAATGACATCGATGAGATGGCGTCGATCAAAGGAGTGTACTGAGAGCCGGCTTCCTTTCTATGGAAAGTCATGCCGATATTTCTGGAGATATTTAGCCTAGATAGAAATGACCTCAGTTCCGGCTGGAATAGGATCACTAGGGCGAGGATCCAATAGTTCCTCACAGTGTTCAGTACAGTTGTCAGCATCCTCAGATTCAGAACCATGGCAAGAAAATAGAAGACGAAGATCAGCAGCAAACCCCAGAGGATCTGATGTGAACCGGACTTGCGGACGATCAGCAACGCTTGATAGATCAGGAAAGCTATGATCAGTATATCGATCACATCAGCAAATGAAGGGATCAGAAAGTCCATAAGTCCTCTGGAAGAATTCGGGAAATGACATCGAAGAATTGTTTGTGCTCAGCCACATCGTGCACACGTATGATCGCTGTGCCTTGCAGTAAACCGGACAGTGATGCGGCAAGCGTTCCGGGAAGACGTCCGCTTGGAGGACTGGAGTAGATCTCATTGATAAAACGCTTGCGGCTTGCGCCTAGTACGATCGGGAAACCAAGCTGGGAAAGGGTTCTCAAGCTACGCAGAAGAAGGATATTGTGCTCAAGATTCTTGCCGAACCCAATGCCGGGATCAAGAAGTATCTGTGAGTCTTCAATTCCGTTTCTGCGGCAGAAAGATATTCTCTCTTCGAAGAAAGTGATTACTTCTTGCAAAACATCCTTATAGGCTGGCTGATCCTGCATAGAACCGGGTTCGCCCTGCATGTGCATCAGAACGATCCTGAGACTGGGGTTATCACCTAACAATCCCGCAAGATCAGGATCATGTCTCAGAGCCGAGATATCATTCACATACTGGATCCCATAGGGGAGGCACATTTTCACCACGAGGGATTTTCGGGTATCGATAGAAATAGGTATATCTTTATAATGAGTTCTAATTCCGGATAATACAGGCTCAAGTCTTGCGATCTCGGTTTCTGGATCGAGCGTCTCTGAACCCGGGCGAGTTGATTCCGCGCCAATATCCAGAATGTCTGCTCCTTGCGATATCAGACTTTCCGCATGGTTTATCGCGGATATAGGATCATGAAACTTACCTCCGTCAGAGAAAGAATCGGGAGTAACGTTTAAGATACCCATGATCTTGGGAATAGAAAGACTGTCGGTAAAACCTTGCATCATCTTTCCGCCGGGAGGAATCTGAAGAGGATGGAATGTCTTTTGTCGGGGTTGAACATCCCGGTTAAAGTGAAAGTGCATTGTTTGAGTGCTTTGATAGCAGATTGATTCTGAGGTTGAGTTCCGCTTTTAGCAACGCGAATGGTGGTAGGTTCGACAGTCATATCGTTACGAACGCTGAATTCCAGCTTGACTTCACCGTAATCTGAAACCTTCAGATCCGGAAGTACGAGGTTTTTGATGGCTATGCCTCCATCTCCGCTAAAACTATACCCATTTCCTGATGCAGTTCCGGGACCAGCTTGACTGGGTCTTGGAACCTTGCCTCTTTTTCCTGGGATTACGGCAGGCTTTTCAACGACAGCGGCTTGATCTCCGTCGGAAAAAGTGGGGAGTTCTAATACTCTGGCCTGTGGAGTGGTAGAGACTGCCTGCTGGGGTGTCTGAGCATTTCCTTGATTCTTTGTTGGTTGGGCTATGGTAGTTTCACTACCTTGTGGCGCACCTTCAGTCACACTCTCGGTCACCTGTGGGATTGATACTTTGGGCAGGATATCTGTAAAATTCTGAGCCCATTCGAATTCATGCCAGTTCAAAGATACATCGGGACGAATTATGATCAAGGCAAAGATCAGGAGTATGACCAAATGAAGCAGGATCGAAAGTGCGGCAGGTGATTTTAGGACCTTAACCTTGATGGGAATCATATCTATCTTTTCTTGATATCCGTGGCAACGAAGATCCGCTCAAAACCGGACATACGTATTACGTCCATGATATCAATGACGTCTTGGATCTGGGTCTTTTTGTCCGTGGCAAGCTTAACGATCTGAGTCTTGTTCTTGAAGAGGGTCTTCAGGTTTTCCCCAAGATCCTCAAGTTTGACGCTTTTTCCGTCGATCAATATCTTGTCCCCGCCGGGATAGACCAGATTTATAACTTGGTTTGTCTGCCTGGTGGCGGTCGAAGAACCGGGAAGTTTGACAGGTAAACCAGTCTGGGACGTGAAGTTGGAGGAGATCAAGAGAAATATCAGCAACAGAAAGATCACGTCAGTCATCGAGATCAAGGCTGGAGAAGTAATGGTCTTTTTGGATGTAGAGATCTTCATGTCAATGATTGAAAGCGTTTTAGGTGAGTCACTGCCTGGCTTTCCATCTCGTGGGCAATATTCTCAAGATTACCAACAAGATCATTGTAGAAGATCAGAGTCGGAATACCAACTACTAGACCGCCTACGGTGGTCAGCAAAGCAACCCATATACCACCTGCAAGAGTGCTGATGTCAATCGCGCTTTGGGTGGAGCCTGAGATGTTCATGAATACCTTGACCATCCCCAGAACTGTACCAAGAAAGCCGATCAAGGGAGCTATCGCGGAAAAGGTGCTGAGCCATCCCATACCCTTCTCAAGTTTGTGCATCTCCAATCCTGCGGCAGTTTCCATACTCTCCTTAACGAGATATATGTCTCTTGAATCTTCCAGGTAAAGCTTGGAGAGTATAACGCTCAGGGGGCTTTCGCCCTTGTAAATTCTCAGTACTGATTTGATATTGTCCAGTTTATCCTGTTGTTTGAGAGCATTAGCAAGCTTCTGATTGAGTTTCCGAACCTTGGAAAGATACCTGTACTTCTCAATAACTATTGCAATAACCACTACCGATATGAGCAACAAGACCCACATCAGACCACCACCACGGTTGATCAAGCTAAGAATCGACATGTCTCTCCTTTATCAAAGTGGAAAGCTCAGGATGATCCCGAGCTTTCCTTATTGTAAGTCTTTCAGATGTATAACGGTAATTAACCGTGTTGTTTCTGGAATTCCTTCATGAACTCAGCAAGCGCGTGAGCAGCAGGCAAGGGAAGTGAATTATATGTGCTGGCACGGCATCCTCCAACGTCACGATGTCCCTTGAGTCCGATCATGTCTTGTTTCTTGGCTTCAGAGATGAACAGAGCTTCCAATTCTTCGCTGGGAAGTCTGAAGGTAACATTCATCAGGGAGCGATCTGCTTTGTCCACGGTACCTTTGTAGAATCCGGCAGAAGCATCTATTGCGTCATAGATATAAGCTGCTTTGACCTGATTGTTGATCTGAATCTTCTCGAGCCCGCCGTAAGCTTCGATCCAATGAAGCACAAGACCTATCATATAGATACCAAAGGTTGAAGGTGTGTTATACATCGAACCATTCTTGGCATGGATCTGATAGTCGAGCATGGACGGAAGACCCGTGTTGGCTTTTTGAAGAAGTTCTTTCTTCATGATAACGACCACGACGCCCGAAGGACCGACATTCTTCTGGGCTCCGGCATAGATCAGAGAGTATTTCTGTACGTCGATCGGTTTGCTCATGAAGTTCGAAGACATATCTGCGATAAGAGGAACATCCTTGGGAACATCCGGATCCGAATGCCACTCTGTACCGAAGATAGTGTTATTAGTAGTGATATGAAGGTACGATGGATCGTCAGACAAAGTCCATGTCCGGGGAATATAAGCAAAGTTTCTGTCTTCTGAAGTAGCAGCAACATGTACTTGCTTACCGATCTTCTTGGCTTCAGAAATGGCTTTCTTTGACCATGCGCCTGTATTGATATAGTTTGCCACCTTACCATCAAAGGCAAAGTTCATCGGAACCATAAGGAACTGAAGGCTAGCTCCACCTTGCAGGAACAGGACTTCATAGTCATCACCAAGGTTGTATATCCTTTTGACCGAAGCATTAGCTTCATCGATGATCGCTTGATATTCCTTGCTACGATGGCTCATTTCCATGACGGAAAGTCCCATGCCTTTGTAGTTGAAGAAATCAGCCTGCGCTTCCCGTAAAACTTCTTCGGGTAGCACGGCAGGTCCTGCGTTAAAGTTATGCACGCGTTCCATTGTAATCCTCCTGGATATTTTTTGTTTTTTCTACGTGCAAGGAAAACAGATATAGGACTTTCAGGCAAGTACTTTTTTCGCCCACGTTTTTTTTATTGACGGCAAAACCCCACAACGCAGCGTGTCTTATAGGATAACATTATGATACATAATATATTGAAGAATAATCGCATAGTCTTGGCTTCACAATCTCCTCGAAGGAAGCAATTGCTGGAAATGATCGGTTTAAGACCGCTGATCGTACCTGCCAGGATCGAGGAACCCATGCTTGATACGCCTCCATACAAGCAAGTGATGACTCACGCGGAGAACAAAGCCACTGCGATCAAGGATCTATTCGACAACGATACAATGATCATCGGATCGGATACTCTAGTGTTCGTGGACGGCAAGATTCTGGGTAAGCCAATGGACAGCAATGAGATCGAAACACATCTGAATCTGCTCTCAGGTAAGACCCACGCTGTCTATACAGGCATCTGTATCTTGTGGAAAAACAACATCATCAAGGATTACCAGCGGACTCAGGTTAGATTCAAAACTCTTACGGACAAAGAGATCGAATCATACATCAAGACAAAAGAGCCTAACGATAAAGCCGGCTCTTACGGGATCCAAGGATATGGGTCTCAGTTCATTGAGTCTATACGAGGATGCTATTTCAACGTCATGGGCTTTCCCATCAATCTCTTTTATGACATGATCAGGAGGCTAAACTGTGAAGAGTGATCTGCTGCTAACTAACGGTAAATTCTATATCGACGGTAAACTCACAGATTCTGTTACTTCGATCTATCTGAGAAACAGCCTGATCGAGAACATCCTCCAAAAAAGTGACACACAACCAAATGACGTCATGCAGATAGATATGAAACAAAAGGCGATCTACCCGGGATTTATCGACACCCACACTCATAGTTTTGAAGGCGGGCTTTACTCAGGTGGAGTCGATCTGGGAGCTTGCAGGAGCATTGCGGAGATTCAGGAACTGCTTTCTGCTCACATAGATAAACACCCCGGCTCTGACACTCTTTTCTGTTGGCGGTTCGATGAGAATCAGATAGAAGAGCATAGATTTCCGCTGACCCATGAATTGGATGCCGTTGCCCCTTCACGACCTTTAATTGTGAGACGGATAGACGGTCATAGCTGCGTCGTGAACGGTAATCTTTGCGAGTTTCTCAAGGTACCTAGAGACTATATCTTCCGAGGAGACGAGAACGATAGAGTAGTCCATTATCTACATGGAAACCTTAGTGAACAGGAGATCTTGAAAGCTTATGATAAAGCTTCTCAGATCGCACTTGCGGGTGGATTCACATCAATCCACACTATGATCGGTGACGCGAACCGGAGTTTAACGCACTATCGCCTGATCCGGGACAATTTGAGAAGATTCCCGATCGATTACAACATCTATCCACAGTGCTTCGATATTGAGGCTGCTCTGGAGCTAGGCGCGACACGTATCGGCGGATGCATTCTTGCGGATGGATCGTTTGGTTCCTATACCGCGGCTATCTCCCAAAACTATCTCCACACCGACAAGAATGGGGTTCTCTACCAGAGCAACGACTTCTGGGATTCTTTTATCACAGAGGCTCATAAGCATGATCTCCAGGTCGCAGTGCACTGCATTGGAGACCGCGCGATCAGGCAGATCAATGATGTATATTTGAAACTTGCGCAGACTGACCCCAAAGACCTTCGACATGAGCTTATCCACATGGAACTTACTCCTCTGGATCTCCTAGATAAGATCGCTGAGTCGGGAGCTCAAGCCGTCATGCAACCCGCTTTCGACCGCTATTGGGGTGGGGAAGAGGGATTCTACGAGAGTGTATTGGGCGCATCTCGTAGCCGCGAGATGAATAGATTTCGCCACGCTATAGACATGAATATCAATCTCTGTTTCGGTTCAGATTGGTATATAACAGAACTTGACGCGCTAAATGGTATCTACTCAGCGGTTGAACACCATAACCCGCTTGAGAGGATAACATTCGCTGAGGCGATAGCGGCTTATACGATCAATGCTGCCCGGCTTTCACATGAAGAAACGACCAAGGGGCATATCAAGAAAGGTTACCAGGCAGACCTTACTATTCTGGATAAACCTCTGGATCAAGGGACTTACAGCGATCAGCCTAAAGTTGTCGCGACCATAAAGAATGGTGAACTGGTTTATGGCGATCTTTAAACCTTCCTTCACTAAAGAGCAACTTTCCCGGATACTGGATATGGAGCTTTGTTCCTATCCTCTGGCACAGCTCGATGATCTGTATAAACTTATATATCAGGCAATTACCGGACCATCTCATATGCCACATTCCCATTCCCTGATCAAGAAGGCACTCTTTGCTGAACTGAACGCTGCCCGTATGCTTCCCGTACCCTTCTCGTATGATATCGGTACGGGAATCGGATATCAGAGGATAAGCTTATGCTGGTTGTCCGATCTGGATGGGAGAAAGCAAGAGGAAGCAATCGACGAATTCGTCAGGATCATAAACGGATCCAGGCTTAGCGAACCATATAGTTCAAAAGACATTGAACTCGTTTGGTCGCAAGTTATCCCATTGATAAAAACCAGACTACCTCTCACAGAATCTGATACCAAGAGAATCTCGGATATGATCAGCCAAGAACTGATCCCAAGTCATTCTGACATATATAAAAGCGTTTACCAACCGCATTACCGGTTGGTTCATCAGAGCCTATTGGACGAGACATACGATCTGATCAACAGCACTATCGAGGAATAAATGACAAACACAGCTATTCGTGTACGCTTTGCACCCAGTCCTACAGGATACCTGCATATCGGGGGACTCAGAACTGCTCTCTATGATTATCTCTTTGCCCGCTCTCAAGGCGGAACCATGATCCTTAGAATAGAGGATACTGATCAGAACAGGCTTGTTCCTGACGCTGCCGAGAAACTGATCGCTTCTCTTAAGACGATCGGCATCAGTATCGATGAAGGTCCGGGGTTAGGTGGGGAATACGGTCCCTATACCCAGTCTGAACGGTTGGAGCATTATCATAGATACGCTGATCAACTTCTGCGGCAAGGAGATGCCTATCATTGTTTTTGCAGTTCAGAAACACTTACTCAGATGCGGGAAGAGCAGACCCAACATGGGGAGTTCGCCAAATATGACAGGCGTTGCCTGTCTTTGTCGGAAGAAGAGATCAGGAAACGGCTGGCTCGCGGAGATAAACATGTCTTGCGCCTTAAGATGCCAGATAAACGAACCTTTGCTTTTGAGGATGAGATCCGAGGACATGTCGAGATGGAATCCTCTCAATCAGACGACCAGGTTCTGATCAAATCCGATGGATTCCCGACATATCATCTGGCAGCAGTGGTCGATGACCATCTGATGAAGATATCTCATGTCATTCGTGGAGAGGAATGGCTCTCCAGCACCCCAAAGCATATCTGGCTTTATGAATGCCTGGGTTGGGATATACCCGCCTGGGTACATCTCCCTCTAATATTGAATCCTGACCGCAGTAAGCTCAGCAAGAGGATGAATGATGTGTCCGTAGAAAGCTATCTGGAAAAAGGTTATCTCAAGGAAACGATCATAAACTTCATCGCCTTACTGGGTTGGCACTCCGATGATGACCGCGAGATCTACAGCCTGGAAGAGCTTTGCCGGGAATTCAGTCTCAAGAGGGTGAGCAAGTCCGGAGCGATCTTTGACCTGACCAAGCTGGATTGGATGAATGGGCAATATATCCGTTCCTTGCCTTTGGAAACGATCATGGAATATGCAAAACCCTATTTCCATGAGGCTGGATACACTCTTGAAACCACCGAACAGACACTCAGAATGATCGCTGTCGCCAGAGACAGAGTCACCTTGCTGCCGGAATTCGTTGACTATTGCAGGATGTTTCTCGATCAGGCCAAGCCAACTCAGGAAGATATTGCATCTCTCGACGCAGATAAGTCTCTGGCTGTCACTGACTATTTTCTAAGACAGCTGGATACTGCTTATCCTGAAACTGATGATGAGATCAACATTCTGGTCAAGCAGGCGATATCCACTCTTGGAATCAAAGGAAAGGATTTCTATTCGCCATTGAGGCTTGCTCTGGTGGGTAAACTCCATGGCCCTGATATTCCAAGCATATTCTTTATTCTGGGTAAAGCGGAAGTGATCAATAGATTACACGCATTCCGGGAGATTTGTGGTTGACAGAATGTTGAAGGTTAATAGCTTGAACAGGTTATTAAATCTTTTTGGGAAATGACGGTCAAGTATGAAGAAAATTGTCTCAGTGTCACGGCAGGTTTTGTTTGGTGAGTGGAATGGGATTCAGGTGTTTTTGTTCCCCTCCGCGATCTTCTACTGGTTGGACAGCTTTAGCTTTCTTTTCTGGATGTATGAGCTGCTATCCAGGCAATTACATCTCTTGCCCTTGACGTTGTTTCTTCTTGTTGTCGCGTTCCTGGGGTTCCTGCTGATCAAGTATCATGGGTTCATGAATCCGAACAACTCTATTCAACGTAACAGGCAGGACTTTATCAGGTTCATTCTTGAACTGCATAAGGGACTTCTGACGGTTCTTTTGATCGCTATGGTCGTCTTTGTTGTGAAGACTTTCTTAAGCTATTTCTATCAGATCGAATTGCCGATCAAACGAATATACTCGCACTTCTTTCAGTATATAGCTATTGCTCTGATCTTCTTTTACTACATCCAAAGTGTCTGGTCAAAACCATACAGAGACAAAGGGATGAGCTATCCAAGAGCGATAAATCAGGTTATATGCTTCGCTCGCAAGAACATAAAAGAGACTCTTATCTTCACGGGAACGATCATAATGGCAGTCCTGGCTTCAGCATTGATCTACGTAATGCTGATCAAGTTCGTGCTATCGCCGGTTCTGGACATGGCCGGTAAGTTGGTTGGTATCACCCTTAGGTTCGAGCTGATACAAGTTGATACTTCGATAGATCTCGCCTATGACGTATTCATGATCTTCTCATCCTTTGTGCTCTCTAACTTGTTCTTCTATCCTATAATAGCGTTAACTTCCAAGATGATACATAAACTTCATCCAATCAAGATAAAGGTCAAGAATGCAACGCAAGAGAACTAAAAATACTCGTTCACGTAAAAAGCAAAGTAATGATCCGGTCTGGATCTACGTGCTGCTCGGTGTTATCTGTGTAGCGCTCATCTACTTTATCGTTAAGACACCAGGTGATATCTTCAAAACTAAGGTTAAGTCTCCTCAAGAAGCAGAAACCTCCAGAAAGGGTAAAGCTAATCAGGAAGATACTGTGAAAGTACAGCCTTCCGCGAAAGTTGATTCTGAGCTTGATACTGCCATTCAGAGAGCGGCAAGATTGCTGGATGTACCGGACGAAGCTGTCAAGAGAACTACAGAAGGGAAAGAAGTACGCTACAAGCTACCTCTGAACCGCAGTAACCTTGACCTGGTCTTTTCCAATATGATCATCAAAGGAGAAGTCGAGAAGGTGGGCGGTATTCTGGAAAAAGGCAAGGAAACCAGCTCGCGACAATCTCTTCAATTCACTAAGGCAGGGATCGATAAAACCTATAAGGTAGATATCTTCTACGATCCAAGCTATTACCCTGTCGTGGCACAAGGGAAGGCTATTGCCATCGTAATAGATGATTTCGGGATGATCTCAGGAAACCTTTTAGAAGGGTTCTTGAATGCGGATAAGGGGTTGACCATATCCATACTACCTGATATGAAGTATAGTGAGTTTACCATGAACCGCGCTCACGCTCTGGGCATGGAAACCCTGGTACATATTCCCATGGAGCCTCTTGACTATCCTTCTCAAGACCCCGGGAAGGATGCTATCCTGGTTCAGCTGTCACCTCAGGAAATAGAACGCAGGGTAGAGAGATTTATCAAACAACTTCCACAGTGTAAGGGAGTTAACAACCACATGGGTAGCTTGGCAACCACGGAACCGGAAGTGATGGTAGCGGTGATGAATGTGCTACAGAAACATAATATGTACTTCCTGGACAGTAGGACATCAAGCGTCTCCGTAGCCTACCAGGTGGCTCAGAAATCACACGTAAAAGCCTATCAGAACCAGATCTTTCTTGATTCGCCTAATGTCTCGGATAAAACCCTTAACGAGAAGTATGAGAGAATACTGAGTCTAGCAGAACACAACAACTACGTGATAGCCATAACACATTGTCATAATGAAGCAAAGCTGGCATATCTGGAGAAATTGATTGACAAGCTCCACCAGGCAGGCTTTACGATCGTTCCCTTGTCTCGTTTAAGTAATAAACAGCTACCAGGGATCATCTAAGGACATATATGGGATTCTTCAAAGCTCTTTTTTTAGGCATCCTTCAGGGATTAACCGAGTTTCTTCCGGTCAGCAGTTCTGGACACCTCAAACTTGCGGAGTACTATCTGAAAGTCTCAGAAAGCACCGGTGGCAGCTTTGACGTGTTTGTCCACCTTGGAACTCTCGTTGCAGTTATGATCTATTTCCGTTCCACTCTTTGGGATATGATCCAGGCTCTGATGGTCTGGAAACCCCAGGTCAACCAACAGAAACACCGGCACAACCGGCTTCTGATTGTTTATCTTATCATTTCCACCCTAGTAACAGGTATCATCTACCTGATCTTCAAAGATACGCTTGATTCCCTCTTTACCAATGCCAAGCCGATGTTCGTAGCCTTTATGCTGCTTATTACCGGCGTTTTGCTTTTTATTTCAGACTATATCAAATCCACTCCTATTCCGGCTTTCTCCATGGGTTTCATCCGCAGCGTGATCATTGGCTTGGGTCAAGGGATCGCTATCATCCCCGGTATTTCCCGTTCCGGTACAACAATAGCGGTTTCGCTTATGTGCGGAGTAAAGCGCAAGGATGCCGCTCACTATTCATTCCTACTCAGCATTCCTGCGATCATTGCGGCTAATCTTTCCGTGTTCAAAGACATCAAAGCACTGGACAAGCACATGATTTTCAGCTACTTTGTGGGTTTCATCGCTTCCGCAATTGCCGGTTATGCCGTGATAGCCTTACTGATGAATCTTATCCGTCAGAACAAGCTGAAATACTTTGCTTTCTACTGTTGGGCGGTAGGATTGATCGTTATTCTCATCTCGGTCTTATAGTATGCCAAAATCCTTCTCGGTAAGTGATTTCAATAAAGCTAAGATAGGCTTAGGAGAATCATATCTGATCGTGGGGAATGACAGCTTCTGGATGGATAAGATTGCCTCAAGGATCCGCAATGAACTGATCATCAAAGCCAAAGCAGAGCTTGTGACCCTCTACGGCAACGAAACCAAGTTGTCTATGCTTAACGACATACTCGACAGTATATCCCTATTTTCAACCACCAAGCTGATCATGATCAGGAACGCTGAGGATCTCGGAAAAAAAGAACTTGAATATCTAGCCGGGTATCTTCAGAATCCCGCGGAAGAGCAGACTCTCCTGATCACCGCCGAAAAGATAGACGGCAAGCTAGGTGCCTGGAAAAAGATCAAAGAGACTACTAATCTTATCCAAGTCGAAAAACCCAAGTTCATGAACCAGATGAAGGAATGGCTCGAAGCTGAGCTGAAAACCATCGGCAAGACCATGTCACCCAAAGCTATAGAAGAATTCACCAGCAGAATAGAGCTTGACTACAGCTATGCGTATAATGAACTTCAGAAAGTTATTCTTATGGCTGGTGAACAAAAAGGTATAACCGAAGCCGATATTTTCCGTAGTTTGGGAACGACGCGAACCGGAACTGTCATCGACTTTCAGCGTGCCCTGGGGAAACGAAATCAGAATCAATCTCTCTCTATGCTGCAAAAGATGATAGATAATGACTGGGAGCCGCTCCAGATTCTCTTTCAGCTGCGTAAGTTCTTTCTGACGATCTGGAAGATCAATCTTCTCAAATCCCGGCATATATCCGATGCTGAGATCATCAGCACGCATCTTCAGGAGCTCTTCCCTTCACAAAAGCGCGAATATCTCGGCTTTGCCGCTGCCTATAAACTTCCCTCCATCCGCAAAGCATTCGAACTTCTGCTTGTGGCTGATCATCAGCTCAAATCAGCCGGCCTGGATGGAAGCCTGATCCTGATTCTCTCTTTGACGAAGATATTGAATTCATGAATCAGGAACTGGGCATCCTTCTGCACATCAGCTCACTCCCGGGCGACTATGGGATCGGGGATTTCGGTCCTTCGGCTTATGACTTTTGCGAATACCTCACTCTCAATGATTACAAATACTGGCAAACCCTGCCTTTTACTCATTGTGGCTATGGGAACTCCCCATATAACCCTCTCTCTGCATATGCCTTCAACCCCTATCTGGTAAGCCCCGAACTCCTCTATCAGGATGGCTTGGTTTCTCTCGAAGATCTCCAGGAAGCCAAACTCCCCCGAAGCCAGAATGTCCAATTTGACAGTGTTTATAGAACCAAAGACAAGCTCTGGGCAACAGCGACGAGGGCATATCTGAGAACGCATGATCTCAGCGAATATATCTCTCAAAGATCCTGGTATCTGAAACCATATCTCGCTTTTCTGATCCTCTCTCACCTCTATGAAGACAGTGCCTGGTTTAACTGGGAAGAGGAGCATCGTCGTTATTCAGACTCGCTTTTCGATTCACTTTGGGAGCAGTACAGCACAAAAATGCTGTCCTTCACGGCGCAACAAGCAATCGTAGAAGATCAGATCCACAGATTCCACAAACATCTGAGAAACTCGGGAATCACCCTGATCGGCGATATACCTCTCTACCTTGCTTATGAAAGCGCGGACGTCTGGGCGAATCAGGATCTGTTTGATCTGAACAACAAGGGGAAGAGGCTAAGCCTTGCCGGTGTTCCGCCAGATGCCTTCGCGAAAGATGGCCAGCTTTGGGGAAACCCGATCTACAATTGGGACAAACTCGCTGAAAGAGGATTCGATTTGATCATGAAAAGGTATGAGCACGCTTTTTCTTACCTTGACCTGCTCAGACTCGATCACTTCATCGGCTACGTGAATTACTGGAGCGTCCCGGAAGGCTCGCTAACCGCGGTAAACGGACATTGGCTCAAAGCACGTCCGGATGATTTCTTCCGAGTCCTTACCGAGAAATACCCACATCAGAAATTCATAGCTGAAGATCTTGGAGTATTGAATCAGGAAGTCTGCGCCTATCGGGACAACATTTCTATACCCGGGATGATAGTCCTGCAGTTCTGCTTCGAAGAATCAGTCCCGAAAGTTAGAGAATATCCAGAAGACCGCATCCTCTACACAGCCACGCATGATAATAAAACGACTGTGGAATGGTTCAATGATCTTGAACCTGAAGATGATAGCTATATAAACCTGATGCAGTACATCAATGATAACATGATATTGGCTGAGGGCGAAGAAGTTAACGAACGCAATATCCACTCTATCATCATTAAGATCGCCAGACAATCGCCTTGTCGAATGGTCATTATCCCGATGCAAGATGTGCTTGGTCTCGGAGCGGAAGCCAGAATGAACATACCCGGGACGGCATTGGGCAACTGGCAATGGCGTATGGAATATAGCTTTTAGCATCCCGTCTCCCTAAGTTCTTTCCTTTTCCTGAATCTTATTCCAACCGAAACATCATCCTATCCTCCCCATACTAAGGCTGTACGTTCGTACGGATATCATACGGTCACCGTACGGGAGGCATACGGTGAGGATAGGGTCTGGTAGAAGGTGGGGATAAGGAAATGTGATAACAGACGAAAAAGAAGGGGAGTGCGGGTTTAACGATCTCCCCTTCGTAATATTATGATCTGAAATGTAACTCAGATCAGATCTTGACTACTTCTTGAAGTCGATTCCGGCGCGGAGCGCACGGATGTTCGATTCGACGATCACTTCTCCCTTACGTTCGAAGATCGAACGAATTGATGCTTCGATCTCTTCGGCACTGAATCCCAGGTGTTTGATGGCTGCGCCGAGTGTCACGATATTCATGGCACGGTTTGCCTTCACTTCCTTGGCAAGTTCGTCGGCATCGATCAGAAGGTGATTGGGTATAGATTCGATCTGACGATAGACAGCTTCGATCTCTGGGTAATTCGGGATGTTCACGAACGGCGTTTTGTTGGTTATTATCCAGCCATCAGGAGCGAGATAGGGTAGGTAACGCAAGGCTTCCATGGGTTCAACAGAGAGGATCATGTCGGCTTTTCCTAAGGTTATCAGATCTGACCAGATAGGCTCGTCCGAGAGTCTCAGATGGGATTGGACATCACCACCACGCTGGCTCATGCCGTGTACTTCTGCTTGTTTGAGTTGCCAGCCACGTTTGAGAGCGGCATCGCCAAGAATGGTCGCGATAGTCAGGATCCCCTGTCCGCCGACACCTGCGAGAATTATATCCTTCTTCATGACTGCACCTCCATTTTATTCTTGCGCTTGAGAGTCTGGAGACATTCTCTGCGAGGGATGATCACGGAGATGCCGTTGTAGGCGATCTCCTCCTTGTAGATACGTACCATCTCGTCGAAGTTCTTCTTGAGAGGAACAAAGACGCGGATATGCTCTTTTTCGACGCCGATACCTTCGCAGATGGCTTCGAGCTTACCAGCTCCGGTATATTCCTGACCGCCGGTCATGCCGGTGGTAGCGTTGTCGAGAATAACGATGACAACATTGGTCTTGTCAAACACGCAATCCAGCAGTCCGGTCAGACCACTGTGCGAGAAGGTTGAATCTCCGATCACGGCTATGGAAGGGAACAAACCTGCGTCTGCGGCTCCTTTTGCCATAGTTATCGACGCGCCCATATCAACACAGGCATTGATCGCATTGTAGGGAGGCATGAATCCCAGTGTGTAGCAACCGATGTCACTGAAGACATGCCCTCTTCCGTATTCGGCAATTGCCTCATTCAGAGCCAGAAAGGAATCGGAGTGGGGGCAGCCAACGCAGAGCGCGGGCGGTCTCTGACTTACGATCTCAGGAATATCCTTGCCATAGGTGTCAGGAAGACCCAAAGCCACGGCGATCTTGTTAGGATTCAATTCGCCATCACGAGGGATTGTTCCATCGAGCCGTCCGTGGATAGGTTTCTTGGTACCCAGGGCGAATCCTCTAATGCTATCTTCCAGCAGGGGCATTCCTTCTTCGAGGATCAGGAGTGAATCGCATCTATCGTAGAGATTGCTGACTATTTCTTCGGGAACCGGATACTGACAGACTTTCAGGATCGGATGGGGGATAGGCTTTCCGGCAAAGACTTCACGGAGATAGTTGTAAGCCAGTCCGGTGGTGATAATTCCACGGGAATAGTCTGTTCCCTCGAAGTTGAACTCGTTGAAGGGAGAAACGATCGACTCTGCCAGAAAGTCTTTTTGAAGCTCGATATGGTGTTTATACTTCTTTCTCGCGATAGCTGGAAGGAGCATAAACTGGAAGATGTCATCAGGCTTCCTCATTTGTTTCTGAGGCAGGACTTCGCGTCTTGTGACACCCGAGCGGGAATGGGAAAGACGAGTGGTCAGGCGCAGGAGGACAGGTACATGGTACTTCTCAGACAGCTCAAAACCATAGAAAGCCATGTCGTAGCATTCCTGTTGATTGGAAGGCTCAAGAATCGGGATCATGGCGAACTTCCCGTAGAAGCGGGAATCCTGTTCATTCTGGGATGAGTGCATTGAAGGATCATCCGCAACGGTAATGATGATACCGCCATTCGCGCCGGTCAAGGCACTGTTCATAAACGGATCTGCCGCGACATTCAGACCGACATGCTTCATAGTGACCATGGTGCGTTTTCCGGCAAAGGACATGCCTATGGCAGATTCAACGGCGGTCTTCTCGTTTGAACTCCAGGTTCTGTGAACGTTCATCTGGGCAGCCTGTTTGCTCCGTTGGACATACTCCACGATCTCGGTCGAGGGAGTACCTGGATAGGCATAGAAGCCGGAGATCCCAGCGTCGAGTGCGCCTTGGGCTAAGGCTTCATCACCTAATAGCATCAGTTTTTCCATACTGACTCCTTTTACGTTTATTTATATGAGTTTATATACAAATTGCATTGTGAGAGATAGTTATTAGCATTACAGTTGCATATTTCATCGTTGAAAAGTCCTATACTCCCAGAAACCGGAAACCGATCCAAAGCTCACGTCTTTGGGACGGCAGAGAATTATACAAGGTGTTATCGGTATTGAAAAGATTCAAGAGCGATGCGTTTAGCTGCCAATAGCTGCAGATTTGATATGATGCTTTGAGCGAAAGATCGATCGATTCCGGTAGATGACGATAGTTGTGATCAACACGATTGTAATCCTGCTCAAAGCAGAGGCCCAGATCCAATTTACCGATGCTCTTGCTGGCAGTGGTACTCAGGTTGAACAAAGCTTCATAAGGCTTACGGTGCCAGGACATATCTGTCAGATACTGAAGGCTTAATGAGAGAGACTGCTCGAACTCAATTCCCTGGTATTTAGCTTTGGCAGAGGCTATTAGATCGTTCCTGAAGATATCCTGGTAGCTGGTTTTAGGAACTGAAAGGCTTGTACCGGGTGACAGGATCGGATAGTTAACAGCCTGGATTGAAGAGAATGATAGCTTAATCTCTGGAGGAGCATCAAAAAAACGCTGCTTGAGACGATACATAACATTGGCGTTAAGATTCCAGGGAATAAGGGTTATCCTGTGAGCTTCACTAAGTTCAGTCCAGCGGTGCAAACCATCTAAAGGCAGGGGGGGGACGCTTTCACAATAGGGAGACAGAGATAGACTTATAGTGCTGTTAGTTCCTGGTGAAGTACAATAGTGAGCTGAGAAAGCGGGTAGAAAGTGGGAAAAATCTGTGATCATGCCCAAGGTTACATTGTCAAATAGAGATATTTTCCCTGGCAGTACATAGTCAAGATCGAGAGCTGTTGCCTTTCGATCGGTCACGAAGTGCAGAGCAATGAGTCTTTCACTGAATACGATACGGCTGGAATGATCCAAACCGATAGTGCTTGAGTCATGATCGAAACCAGGATCTGATTCAGAAAAGCTGAGTAAGTTCAGTGAGGTTTTAGGATGTTTGATGGTTATCGTCTTGATCTGAAGGCTATCTATTGAATGAGTCACATTAAATCTGTTGGTGCTTTGACTGAACGATTTGCGTGAGTTATCCGCAAGATCGATCTGGAAAGCAACTCTGTTTTGACCAAATTGAGAAATTGCGGAAAGATCAATAAGACTGGAATGGCAATCTGATTTCCTGGTGTACCAATCAAAACTTGCGCCTACACTCTTCAGATTCTTTAACCCGGGATAGTAGTTGAAGTCTGCCAGGAGGTTTGCCCGTGAAGAAAGATTTAGGTTCGCATGATAGCGAACGGGAGGGTAATAGGGCAAGATACTGGCGTAGGTAATCTCTGGTTTGACAACGGGAAGAAACACCGGGAAGTGTTCCTGGCGCAAACTATCAGGATCATAGCTGAGTGGTTTTTTATAGATATAGGCTTTGATCGGGGATTCGACCTTCACGTTTACATCCGGCAATTGGTATACCTGAGATGGTAGTTCTGTCACGAAAAAGGCAAGGAGCAGGAATCCCCAAGTGAAGAACTTACTCACTCATCATCTCCGTAAGATCGTTTATCATATCAGCAGTCAGCTCCGGAAGCAGATCATTGTAGAGAGACTGGGCTTCGTACTTGAGACCGCTTTGGTACATGGACTTGATCAGGAAGTAGTTGGCTTCCCGGATCACATCAGGATAATCCCGAAATACAAGCTTGATTCTTTGCAGAGAGCTAATACAATCCGTGTATTGAGCCAGATCGTACTGGATCTTCGCCAGGACGAGGTAGCACTGAGAATGGATTGCAGGATTGAAGTTCTTCAATAGCATTGCTTCGGCAAAACGCCTTGCAGACTCGTAGTCAGTGATTCTCAAGAGATATTGCAGATAAATCAGATCTGCATCCGGAAGTTCATATTGGGTTTGGTTGTTTATGTTCCAAAGTTCGCGGAAGCCGGAGAAATCAAGCTGTGCGGAGCATTGCAGCATTTTAAGCCAGAGTTGGGGATCGGGAGTCCGGGCGTAGAGCTTCTGATACTTGTCGAGAGCATCGGAATAGTCTCTATTGAGTTCATCGAGTTCAGCCCATTTCAATAGTGTTTTAGGATTCTGGTCAACAGCATAAGAAATGGTCAAAAGACTGTCAGCCTCAGTGTATCGATTCAGCCTGATAAGGGATTCAACCACGAGAAGCTCAATATCTGAAGTGTACATGGAAGGCATTGCTGAGCGAATGCTATCGGCTTCAGAGATCAGATCCTCCCATTGGTCACGTGAAGCGTAGAGCTTGACCAGGATGTATTGCAGCTCAAACTTGATGTAGTCTGAAGTAAAGCTGTCGATCATATCCATGATCATTTCCGCGTCTTCCAGATCCTGAGACTGGATGAGGCAAAGCTCAATCCCAGAAAAAACATTCTGAAGGAGCTGAAGTTCTGCGGGTTCGAAACCTTGTTTTGTCTTGTACCGCCGCAGGATAGATATCCAATTATCAAGAGACTCTGAGAAGTTTCCCTGGTTGTAATTGATCGTGGCTATCTCTGAGCTTACATCCAGGATATAATCCGAATCAGGGTAGTTGTCTATGAACCTGTCATAAAGTTGAAGTGCCTGAGGATAATTCCCGCCTTGATAGGCTGATTTTGCAGAAAGATAGAGATAAGTATCCGGGCTCTCTTTTAAGCTGGATAACTCAAGAAACAGGGTTGATGCCTCTTTGAATTGCTTCAATTGGTATAAAGTCAGCGCTTTATAGCTAAGTAGCTCAGTCAGTTGCATGGGATTTGAAGTGATCTCGATAGCTTGGTTGTAAGTATCCAGCGCAGCACGATATTGATATTGGTCGAATAGTATACTGCCTTTGAGCAGGAGTTTATCGCTTTCGAAAGCAGGATCAGTCACCTGTTGAAGGTACTTGTCAGCATTGGTGTAGTCTTTAAGGAAGTAGTAAGACTGAGCAGTGCGGAGCAATAAAAAAGGATTGGTTGTGGTGCCGGTAGAGGAATGAAGATAATACGGGATCGCTTCATTATACTCACCCCGGAAGAAACATATCTCACCCAGATAAAGACCTGCGTCGGAGAGATAGGATTCAGATGGCTTCTCGTTCAGCAGATTCTGGAAGTAGAATCTGGCGATTAGGTAATCCTTTCTATTGTAGTCTATCATTCCCAAATCAAACCAGGCTTGATCACGATAACGACCCTCTGGGTATAGGTTTAAATAGCGGTTATATCCTGCTGTCGCTCGGTCGAACTCATTGAGCTTGTACCAGTTCTTGGGGATCAGTGAAGCTGCTCTTTCGAGTTGCTCACCATCGAGTTGGAATGCTTGGCTGCTGTTCAGATAACTTATGGACTTAATATAATCCCCTGCTTGATATGCGAATATGCCCGAAAGTAAGAGGCCAACACCTTTATATCGAGCTGCATGGGGAGAATCCATGAAAGACTGAAGCTGCTGCATAGCGTCGGAAGGAGAAGCGAGGAAGAGGATTCTGAGTCGTTCAAGGTAGCTCAGAACAGCCAGTTCAGGATCGTCCCCCCTGGTCAATATTGCAAAGAGAGAGTCAGCTTGTGCAATATGTCCCTTTTGTTTGTTTATCAGTGCCCTGTAGAAGTCGAGTTTGGGAGTTGAGTATGGGATTTGCAGTAACAACGCATCAGTGACTGTATAGTCTTCCATCATGTAGTAATACTGAATGATCAGTAACTGCAGGTTTTGATCGTCATTCGGGAAGGTAATGTTGTTCTTTCTTACCAGTTCCCGGAAACTGCTGTATTGAGAATTACCCAGATAATAGGCTAGTAATGCTTCCAGATATTGGTTTCTATAGGTTTCGTCGGTCGGTAACGAATCAAAGATGGCGGATGCTTCGTCCTCCCTTGATAGTCTCAGCAGGCAGGTGAAGTGCTCGAATCTGATGGCCTTGTCATCAGGAAAGAGCTCAATAGCTTGGCGATAGTACTTTTCACTGCTGAAATACTGACCTGCAGCGAAGGTCGTTTTAGCTAACCACAGGGATGCCTGTGAGGTATATTCTTCATCGTCAGTAAGCTTTTGAAGATACTCAAGACGCTCCCTGGCATAATCATACTGTGATAAGTAATACAGGCTCACTGCATCATGAAGATAGACATCACTCAATGCTGAGATGTCATTGATCCTGGGGAGTAGCTTGTTGTATGTAATATTAGCTTTGGCAAAATTACCGCTAAAGTAGTAGATCTCGGCTTCCATGAACATTACAGAGGGAAGATAAGCGCTGTTAGGATACGCGAAGGAAAAGGACTCTATCTCAGTCAGAGCCGTACTGTCAGCCTGCTGTTCATACAGAGCCACTATATATTCATAGTCGTATATCTCTTTTGGTGTTTGAGAGAAAAGCGAGACTCCGGTCATGAAGAGCATGATCAGAGACACAATGACTACTCTGTTCATGAATCAATTGCCTCCGGACTTGAAAGGAATAGTCATGAAGACAGTCGTTCCTTCGTTTTCTCTACTCTTGATCCAGATGTTACCGCCATGAAGTTCCGCAATCCTTCTGGATGTGGCGAGTCCAAGCCCCAAGCCGCTGGATCGATATTCCACCATACCGGACTTATGCGCATAGATCTCATTGAGTTCATAGAACTTCCTGAAGACATTCTTGATCTGGTATTCTGGGATACCGATACCGTTATCCTGAACATAAATGACCATTGCGTCCTTACCATCGAGTTTCTCTTGCTGGAAAGCTGATCTTCTGGCGCCAATAATGATCGTTCCGAAGTCATTAGTAAATCTGATCGCGTTTAGCACGATATTATAGAGCATCAGATGCAAGGCTTCCCAGTTCGCGTAAAGCTGTGGCAGGTCTTTTTCGATCTCTAGCTTGATGAACATCTTGCGTTTGCGTGAGAGTATCTCGACTTCCTGCTGAACCAATTCAATGATCTCTTCTATAGGCACGATGGATTTTGTCAGCGAAGTCTTGATATTATAGTTATTCATGGTAGTTATATCACCGATAGTCAGAATTAACTTTTTAACCGATGTTTCTATCTTCTGCACGATCTCTACTCGTTCTTCCTCGTCCACATACAGATTTCTCTTGAGTCTTGAAACATAGCCTTGCAGAGTTGTAAGAGGCGTATTGAGCTCATGAGCAACGATTGCCATAAACTCATCTTTGAGTTGTTCAAACGCATTGATCTCAGAGCTTTTTTGCAACACTGCAGCGTATTGTGCGGCGTTCTTGAATGCTACGGTCACCTGTTCGATCAAAAGAGTCAGGATCTCTTGATTGAGGTACATTTCCCTGTTGTTTTCCAGGAGGTTATCGAGATATATGATACCATAGCTGACATTATCAACTACGATCGGTGTGCAGAATATCGTGTGTATTTCATAGTCCTGAACACTGATAGAGTTCTTGAACCGGTTATCTTCTATCGCGTTAAAGGTCGAGACCGGCTCCATAGTTGCCTGGCACACGCTCAATGCTGTCTTACTGATGCCAGATATTGAAGAGAGTATCTGTTTGGAGCGATCAAGCTGGATCTGATAGAGGTTGTTACCTTCCGCATCTCTCTTGATCAGGAATCCTCTGCTGCTATTCGTTATATCAATAAATGCTGAAACGATCTGATGTTCAAGTTCGACAGTATCCGTGACTCGCATCAACTCGTGGGAGATACTCATCAGTTGGTTCATCTTATCGATCCTCATCGTGATCTGAGTATAGTCTCTTATCCTGACGAGGAGAGCAGTCAGATGTTGTTTGATGCTGCGCATGATCGATATCTCGTGTTTGGTAAACTCAAGCTCCCCATCATCAGCTAACAGCAGAACTCCAATACGTTTGGTTCCCGTAAGCAGAGGGATTACCATGATGTTCTGGTTCTGGAAGAAGAGCGTGGTCAAGTTATCCGCTTTGATGGACTTCTCGATGTAAGGGTGTAGTTCCGGGGCGATATTGACATCCTTATCGCAGTTGTAACTCTGAAAAGTATAAAAGCTGCCTATACGGTCTGAATACTCCATGAGTCTGAACTGCCAGGGTGAAAGAACCTGAGTTATGCCCTTTTCGATCAGGAAGATTATCCTGTCCAATGTGTTGATATTAGCTATATTGACCAGAAGCTCATTCCAGCTGTTTCTCTGGTCCTTTCTGCGTGAAACGAATTCGACAAGATCAAACTTCGTGATGCTCTTCAGCGCGTATTGGTTAACCAGAAGATAATTTTGCCTGTCATCTTCGGCTATACTCAGCGTGATCTCTTCGAGGAAACGCTTGTATTCCTCAAAACAAGCAGAAGCTTTTTCAGTCGCGCTCAGTTCCAGAAGGAGCTGAACCCTTATCTGATAAAGCTCAACGATAAGCTGATAATATTCTTCTTCTCTGCATAAAAGCATCAGATCGTTGGTTCTGCGAAGTATGTTACGCAGAGGCACTTCAGGATTAACCATATCCAGTTTCAACTCCATGATCTGGATATTACGGTGCCAATAATTGTACTGATTATCAACCACTAAAGGCTTGGCGTTTTCGATCAACTCAGCTGCTTTCTTATACTCTCGAAGTCCGTAATAACAGATGATCTGATAGAAATAGAACACTGCCATAGCATAATTACTGTTTATATCTCCGGCGAATTTTGTCGCCATCTTGAGCTCATTGAGGGCAGTCGCGTAGTCTTTTTCGGTTATTGCCAAAAGACTTAGAACATTGTGATAAAACTCTTCCTCGAGGATGTGTTTGTAATTGATCTGAACATTCTTCCTGATCAATTTCCTAAGTTTTTTGGGATTGGACATCTCATGCAGATAGTAGAAATAAGTCTTCACCAAAGGATTGATCTCGCGGACATACCCGTCGATGAGTTCTGGTTCGCTTTCCTGGAGGAATTTAAAGTAATAGCCAAAGCCTCTGATCTTGCTTTTTGCCAGAGCAAGGTTCCGCTTTATCGAATCAAGATACTTTGTGTTTCCGATTCTCTCGATCAATTCTTGAGATTCGAGCAATTTACTTTCTGCTTCGAGGAATTTCCCCATCTTGATCTTGGCTTCGCCCTGATTCAATAACGCAAGAGCTTTCATCAGAGGCAGGTTCAGCTCATCCGCGGAGGCGTATGCAAGATCGGAATAGTGTTCTGACTGGATGGTAAAACCCTGCTTAAGATACAGGTCTGAGATGTTGTTATATATCAAAGCAAGGAATCTCTTGATATTATATCGGTTCCAGATATTCAGGGCCATATTGAGATGTTGATTTGCCTCTTCGATGTTCTTCAGATCTCCGTAGAACACACCCAGATCGTTGTGCATTGCGGCTAGTCTGATCATCACTGCTGTGTCATGCTCAGGAGGTAGTTGAGCAAAGAAAGTCTCAATGGTTTTTATCGCTTTATCGGTGTCTTTCATGATGGAGTAGTACACTGCGAGCCGGTCGATGTAGAGGATCTGCATATCCTGAGGAAGATCATAAGCCGCGATCTTATCCAGATAGTGCTTCATCTTCCTTGGATCGATACGTGTGTATATCTGGGTGAAATACTGCCAACAGAGGATCTTCTGCTTACCGGTCAGCGCAAGGTTCTCGGCTATACCATAGTGTTTCAGAGCTTCCTTCAGATTCTCTGAAAGCAGATCTATCGTGCCAAGCAAGAGGTACTTCTCAAACACTTCCGGTATTTTGTTCATCTTCTTCAACAAACGGGAAGCCTGTTTATAGAATCCGGTCATTTCTGTCTTGGAGTGAAAAGCGGAAAGGTCATGGATGAATTCCTGGTAGCCAACTTTGACTTTGGCGTCAGCGTCCAGCTCCAGGATCCTGAGCATTGTATCGTAAGCCTGTTCCTGCTCGTGTTCGGCATCGAGGAGATAGTAGAGTTTCAAGAGGTAATCCCGCGTTCTTCTGGTATCTCCTGTTATCTCCGCATTGCTGATGATACCTTTGCACAGCGGGATATCGTGGATAACTTTTGAATCATAGAAATCAAGAACCTTCTGTGAAATCCTGATCCGTTCATCAGGGTCAGTCTCATCCCAAAGTCTTGCCTTTGCCTCTGGGAAGGAGAAACTATAGTGCTTATCCTCCTTCTGTAGCATCTCATTATAGGTACTCTCATTGAGGAGACTGTAGAGCTCTATATCAGTGATCCCCAGAATACTGAGAATGAGTTCCCTGGTCAGTGTTGTCTGAACAACCGATAGTTTTTGCAGATATTGATAATTGGCGCTGGTCAACCTGCTCATGCGCGAGAAGATCGAGTGCAGCAGTCTTGCCGGCAAAACATAATCGTTTAGATCATCAGGGAGCTTCAGTCCATCTGAATATTCTATCGTCTTGCGGATGATCATATCTACCAGCATTTCTCTGATAAAATGCGGATTACCGGCGCTCCGGTAGGCGATGGCATCCAACAAGCCCTGATTTGGCTCTGTATTCAGCAGTTTACTGATATACTGCCTGGTTTCTTCGAATGAGAGCGGAGGGATGTTTACCAGTATTGTATGATCGATCTGCTTGACCTTATTGAAATCGTTGCAGCTAAGGACGACCATTATCCTTGATTGAACCAGGAATCCGGAGAGGAAATTGAGAAAATCCACAGTATGATGGTGGACATACTGGAAGTCTCGGATTATAAAGATGATCGGTTTGCGTTCAGATAGTTCCAGCAGCAGCGACCTGACCGCCTGAAAGTCAATTTGCAGCTCCTCCACGGATTGGGATATACCTTTGGCATCTTTCTCAGAAGCAAAGAGATAGCTCTTGAATTTCTCTGATATCTTGTTTAAGGCAGTGTCGTTCTTGAGTTCCTGATCGTTCAATGAATGCAGGTATTCCTTGATCAACGCGAAGAAAGCTTCATGATCAGTCTTTGTACAGCTATAGTCAAAGAGGAAATACTCACCGCTCAGCAAATGGTAACGAAACAGCGAGAGAATGCTGTCTTTACCTAGCCCATCACCACCGATCAGAGAGATGATCTTGCCATTTCTTGCCCCGACCGCCGGAATAAAATCCAGGAGTTGATGCGAGTACTTTTCTCTTACTATATAGCTGTTAAACCTAAGAGTGTTGACCATCGACCATGATTCGGAGAAGGAGTATTCCTTGTAGTGGATGCGGTTGATATAGCTGATGATCTCTTCGCAGGAATTGAACCGGTTATCCGGGTTGCGTTCCAGAAGGATCAGGATGAATTTCTCCAGGGGGAGAGGGATGTCTTTATTCAATTCTGACGGGAAGGTCGGAATGAAATAGCGTTGGTTTCCAGTGATAAGGGCATTGATCTGGTCGATATTGTAAGGGAAACTCCCTGTGCATATTCTATATAAGATAACGCCTAAGGAGTAGAAATCGCTCCTTCGATCGGGAGCTTTGCCTGTATATATCTCCGGCGCGATATAAGGGAGAGTCCCTGAGACGTACTTTTTATCCTTGACCGGGTCTATCTTGGTAAAACCATAATCGATAAGCTTGACTCGAACATCCTTTCCTTCCACGTGATAGAGGACGTTTTCCAACTTAAGGTCTTTGTGGAGGATATTCTGTTCATGCAAGGCATGCAAGGCGTACGCGATCTGCACAATGATGTCATAGAGCTGATCCACCTTGGTTCTACCGAACTTGAATGTATTCAGGGTATTACCTTCGAAGTAATCACTGATGTAGTAAACATGATCGCCGACATGTCCGAAATCCACGACATGGCTGAGGTTGGGATGCTCGATCTTGGTAATATGGTGCATTTCTTCGGCGCTGAATCTGGCATATAGCTCTTCGGATGGCAGGTATTGGAAGAGTTTTAAGGTATAAAGCTTATCAGTACGAGTATCCCGTACCTTGTAAACGTTTGCCCAAGAACCGGTACCAAGGCTCTCCAGAACCTCATATCTATGATCTATATACATGACTCAGCTCCATATCATACTAGGAAAACAAGTCTCTGCCTGTGGTGAGATTTGTCAACCCCAATCTTTAGATGCGTTAATATGCTTGTACACATGACATTAAGTTGATATTCCCGGTCGATTCAAGTTGCTTTCCTAATGATGTTTCAGCTGATGTCTCCATCATGCGGATATCTGTCTGAATCGTTCATTATTCTTTACTGTGAACAACTCGATCTCATATCTACCGCCTATGACCATCGCTTAAGATGACAATTAGCTCTATGAATGATACCTGAATAGTGAACAAACGCTCATACGGATATCATACGGTCACCATACGGGAGGCGTATGGTAAGGATAAGGTCAGGGTACTGGATCGGAAAAGAAGCGGAAAGATAAAAGGCAAGCGATTCTAATCGCTTGCCTTTTAAATGAGTTCAGACAGATTATCGACGGTAAAACCTCAAAATGAAATGTCGAGACTGACCACCGGTCGATCGCCTCGCATCTGGATGGAGAGACCGGAGTTGTTGTCTTTACCGAATCTGAGGGCGTCGATACCGCTTACCAAGTGATTGAGGATCATAACTCCAACCGCGATCTTGGAGAAGTCCTTCAGATCCTGGGTATGTATCCTCATTTTACTGTAGGTACCTCGGTCGCCGGAACTATCCCAGTTCCATGCCATCTCATCGGAATAGATGTTGTTATCAATGTACTGCTGTTGCATTATTGGGTCGTTTGGATAGTTTTCGATGGCTAGTTCCCGAATATGGGCATTGTATCCACCGCCGCCATATCCACTACTATCGTAATGACTTAAGTGACCGAGATAAGTGTCTTCATAATCACCGGGACGGATATGAGCGAATTCCATGGCATATTCATAAGCCTCTTGTTTGCTGAGTTTCTGTTCTGTGCCCAGATACAACATAGAACCGATGATCGCAACTTCACCCGCAAGCATGGCGTAGCCATAATCCCTTCCTGAAGATAACTGCCCCCATCCCGGTACGACTATGGATTTCAGAAAGGGAACTTTCGATGTTTGTGAGAAAGCCGAAACCACGATTAATAGTATTAGCATAAGTAGAATGATGCGTTTCAAAGAGGACTCCATGCTTAAAAGTTATGGCGATAGTTGAGCATTAGGCCGTTGGAGATAGGGGAGACGTAGAATTCACCGGTTTTGGGACCTGGTTTCGTAAAAGCCACGTCGATCATACTGATGAGCCGGTTGAGAAGAATTGCACCGAGAGCGAGGTTACGGTTCAATCTGGCATTCTGATACTGAACCCGTATCTTCTTATATTCTTTCCAGAACTCTTCCGTCTGCCATTGCCAGTCAATATCATCCGAATAGGTATGTGTTGATAAGTAAGCGGCAAACCCGGCGGGATCGTATCCATAGATCAGGAAGTAGTTTCTTGCGATCATTTCCTGATAGTTGTTGTATTCATCACTGCTGAGATACGATTGGAGATCCAGATAATAATCGTCGGGTTGGTCAGTAGCGGCACCAGCGTAGGTTTCGGCATACATCTTATATGAGTCACGATAATTGATAATATCCTTCCCCAGGCTGGTGTACGCAGTCAAAGCCAGAAGATCCGCCGTCAACATGACTGTTCCGGTCTTGTATTTACCCAAGGCAAGTTCTCCGCTACCGGGAACTATCGCGGACATGCCAATACAGGCTATCTTCGGTAACGCCATCAGGGGAATTGATGCCATAAGAGCAAACATCAAACAGAGGAACAGAGGTAAACGGCGCATTTAAAACCTTAGTTAATCAGAAACTATAGCTGAGCCCAAGACTGGGAGTAAGGTGATTATCACGGATACTGGTGTAATAATTCATCTTGAAGGGACTTTGAGTTATGGCTTTACTATTGACCTGATTGGTCATGACCAGGGCATCTATCGCGCTGATGATATGGTTTGCGGCAAGGCCAAAGGAAAGATAATGTGCGGTACGGTATTCATCTTCGGACGCGCGGCGCATTTTGATATACTCTTTTCTCAGCAAAGAGGAACTCAGAGAATTGCTGGATACATAGTTCACATTGTTATGATTAATAATGTCAGCTATCTTGTAATTGCCGAGCCACTGTGCCGTGTAGTCATCAGAACTCATCACGATCGCATCGCTAAAGTCAGGATTATCCAACACAAACTGGCCGCTTGGATCGGCGGCGAAGGTGTAATACCAATCAGCCCAGCCAAACACATACTTGTCATACTTCCCTATATCCTCGTAAAAATGCTGGCTGTTGGCAGCATCAAGCCGGAAGAAAGTGCTGTCATAGATGTCATTGGCATTATGCGCCATGACGATCGCCTGAACGTTGTTCTGGAAGTCACGGCGATATCTTGGTCCGGTGTAAGTGAAATCTCCGTATGTGACCGTGATATTCTCACCATTGGCATACTTTTCGTAGGCTTTGGTCTTATCGTCGCCTTTGGCGTCAAAATAAACTATTCCCCCGATAAGAGCAAGTTCCACTACCGGGTAGATGTAGGTGCGAAACGCGCTTTTATCAGCGTAGAACTGACCTAGACCAGGAAGCAATGCAGAATACAGCATCGCCAGCTTGGCATTCTTCTTTTGGTAATTAACGGTGATGATATCGTTCCTCAGATCATTCTGAGCCGGAGAAACAAGAGTATCTCCAGCTACAGGAACGCCAAAGATCATATCGTCAATATTGGCATTATTCACGGTTTCAGCGGTAAGTGCCAATCCTGATAAACATAGGATCAGAAATAGTATCAGACGTGCTTTCATGATATCCTCACTTAAGTCATTTTTCGACTGCAAATTTGAGAGTCTTGTGATAACTGTCTATATTCAGAACCAAAATATATACTCCGGAAGACAGGTTCAAGTTATTCAGCTGTATATCTCGAACGCCGAACGCGCTTGAGGCTATCTCACCTGAAGCTACTTTCGTGCCAGAAATGTCATAAATGTGGTAATTCCCTGATCCGGCCAGATATGTCCTGATCCTTGCAGAACTGCCTGTAATCGGGTTAGGAAAGATATATGCTGATTTTTCCAGTACTGGACTATCATCGGAAAAGACTGAGACAAACTCACCACTTGCTCCGTTCCTGAAACCACTCCAGAGTATTGGATTACCTTGTTGATCGTCCAGACTGTTGATGATCAGATTACCATTTTCATCAGGATAGTACCAGTACAGAGTGTTTGTGCTATCCTGCCACCAAAGATAATCTTGCTTTGAGGCAGAGTTTCTAAACAAACTGTATTGGGGGGAGATCTGAGCCTGAGAATTGATAGCCAGATGGCCTCTTCCTTCTATGGGAAGATAGAAATATGTCTCATCGTGAAGTAGCAGAGATCGTACTTCCATGGCTGGTTGCGCGATATCCGGATAGATTGATACGGGGTAGCCGCTCATGAAGGAACCGTCAGTTCTAACCACATATAGCTTTGAGCCTAAGCCAAAGAATAGCACAGGGCTTTGGTTGCCCAAAAGACTTAGTCCCATTTGGGTGGGGAGTGTTCCGGTTGTATTGGTGAATATCTTTTGTCTACCTTCTCTGCCATTCCAGGTATATATGTTTCCGGTGTTGGACATCAAAAACAGATTGGAGTTGTCGCTATCTGTGCTCTTGTAGAAAACAGGTTCATAATTGCCGAAGGTTTCATTGGGAATGCTGTAGGTTTCTCCTGTAGGGAACAATAGCATGAGGTCAAAGTAGTTTGGACGTACGGTTACTATACCGGAGTTACAAGCTGCGATATTGGTGACTCCGGGTAGCTCTGTAGCAATATTGGCAACACTTGTTCCGTCTATTGTATATAGAGCGTTTGGTGTAGGTGCAAAGAGGATAGAGTTTGAGTCCTTGGTGAATTCGTATATGTAGCTTTTGGCAAGGGGGGGGCTGGATATGGATTCTGGTAGGCTTATCATCTGCTGGTCCAGAGTATCGTTGGCAAACTCCAATAAACTGAGAGTATCATTCTGAGCTATGACCAGTTCACGGAAACCATTGCCATTCTGATCAGATGTTATGGTTCTGAGTACAGGAAGAGAACCTGCCATGTCAAACAAGCCAAGGTTATTGACCCAGGTCGTATCTGAGGCAGTAATATGCTGGCTTAGCAGCGCTATCTTTCCCGGCAAGAGAACAGGTATGTTATCCTCATTCAGAAAGCTGGAGTTAATAGGCTTAGTTGTGATAAAATTCGTGTCTCCGAATGCTATAGCTTGACTTTTATCGAAGAAACCGCTATTGATCCAGAGATTCATGACTGCTTGGGGATTGCTGATCTTGTCTATCCAGTAGAGAGAACCGTGCCCACCGTCATCAGTGAGAGAAGGAGTTGTCGAAGATGAAAGCCTGGGACGCCAGGGATCGAGAGACCAGTTTATGAACTCACCATTATTGCCTAGAGTTGGTTTCGTCTTGTGGAAATATTCATACTGAGTTCCAGCCCAGTACCAGGAATATTCGTTGCCGATGTCATCCAAGCCGTCAGCTTCTATGACTCTTACTCCACGATGCGAAAGAGCATTGTTTACGGTGTTGTTATCAAAATTGCTGACCCACTCCCCACCTGAATAAGTCACACCTTCATTGTAGATGATATCTTCGTTTACGTGCCAAGCCAGTATTCCACCGCCAACGGACGAACCATCAGCACGGAGGAATGAGGGAAGCAGATAATCATACTCGTAAGTTGGTGTGTTTGTGGGATCTCCTGCGGCAGTAGGGTAGAGGATCACACGTCCGTCCAGATCGCTGAATACGGCTGTCGCGCCGTCACCATCAGGATCAACAGAGCGGTTTTCGAGTAAAACGTATTCCGTGTCAGAAAGCGGAATCTTCAAAGTATGAGGTATGAACGTATTCCCTGTCTGTCGCTTGCTTGTCGCGCATAACCTGAGACTGTCTGATTGACTTACGAACTGCGCTTCTTTTAATAGTCCTTGTTCCTTATAGTAATCACCAAAGAGCAGAACTCGTGAGAACGCTCCCGGAAGCGCGGGGAGTATCCCTTCGACCATCACATAGGAACCATCCTGAAGAGGACCGTCCACCATGACTCCTGATCCGCCTGAATCCATAATATCAAATACGCCAACCATAGGCTGGTATGTTCTAGTATTATACAGGTCCACTAAACCAAGAGAGTGACCAAACTCATGAGCAAGAACTGAATTCAAAGCTCCATAACCGCTTCTGTATATGGTTCCATCGCTGTTCTGTTCGCTGAAGTCCTGGGATATAGTTGACGGGACGTTACAGGCATTGTATATCCTGACTGAGCCATTATCGACAACTGCTTCCTTGCCTGGTGTGACTCTAATGTAGAAAGATGGCAGATCGGAGGGACTGTCCGCGTTGATATCATGCTGCCAGTCAGAACCGGCATGGATTATCATGAAGTGTCCATACTGAGAAAAGTTTATATTTGGATCAGTCTGGTCTGCTAATTCAATAGCAGTTTTGAAGTACTCCTCCATGCGTGAGACAAATAACTCGCTCGAGGCACCGGGAGGATTGTAATAGCCCATCGGATGGGGGAGTGTGTAAGCTTGCTGGTTAGTGGGATAAACGTCGTATTCGAGGCTGTAGGATCCATTGGAAACTGCTTTGTAGTAGTACCTGAGAGCTTCCATGTTGGCTTGATAGTACTGCCTGTTGTGCGGGGGTGACGCTATGGAGTACAAGTAGTTTATGTCCGGCTCTAACTGAAACTTTCCGTTGCCTGTCGTAAGGGGATCATCCGGAGTCTCTTCTGTAAAGTCAACCAAGAGCACAAGCAACTTGCTGTAGCGCGGATCCTTGGTGTCTGTATGCGTGCTTGGAGATGCAGAATTCGCGGAAAGCAGGCTTATGTATGGATGCTGTTTAATATGGTTCGGAACGACATACTTCTTTAATGACATAGTCTTAGCTGAAAGCATACTGGATATAAGCAGCATACTGAAAGCAAGAACGATGGTGATTCTTCTCATAGAAAAAGAAAAGGGGTCACCTGCCTTTTCATAGATAACACGAACGAGCAAATGACCCACAGCTATCAATCAAGATATCTTTAGAGATTTAGAACTCAAATCCCAGAGAAAAGACCTTATTATAATCGTTGATAAGCTCGCCACCCCAGATCATACCAAAGTCAGCGTTGAGTTTATACTTCTGGTTGAAGCTGTACTGGAAACCAACACCAAATCCAGGACCAGTGATCTTGCCGGCGTTGTCATAATAGTATCCGCCTCTGAGTGAAATAAGATCGAGATAGGTGTATTCTGCTCCGGCGGAGACGATCGTCTCTTCAGGATGTTCAAAACCAGTGATAAACCTCTGCCAGAGAGGGTCGTCATTCGCGAGGAACTTGCTTGCCTCAGCTGAGACGACCATGGAGTTCATCGGATTGTCAAAGATGCTGTAGGCAGCACCTACTCTCAAGGTCATAGGGAGAGGATCGGCTTGAGATTGATTAACGTACGTCACATCGGGACCTATGTTCTGCAGAACAGCCGCAGCGTCAAGCCCCTTGACTCCTAGTACATCCTGGAATTTCGAACCTATGTCAAAGGCAAAACCAAAGGTCTTACCCTCAGTATCAGTATTACCTTGTCCGGGTCCAAGATTACTATAGATAAGCTTGAAGTTTGCTCCCAAACCTATCTTTTCGGGAACCACTTCATAACCATAAGAACCGGCAAAAGCCAATTCGAAGGTATGGAACTCACCCAAAGGATTACCGAATTCATCCATTTCCATCTGAGTACCGGCGTCCATCATAACGATATTTGCACCGAGATTACCGATTCCGTCGAAGTATGTATTCCAAGCCAGATATTCATGATACATATCATTTATACCAGTGGTTTGCAGCCATGGCATGTGTGTGCCGGCAAGCTGATTCTTGCGGTTAAAAGCCATAGCGCCAGGATTCCACCAACCAGCAAAAGCATCATCCACAACGGCTGTATAAGCGCGAGCCATGCCGTTAGCCCTGGCACCTGGCTCAAATGTAAGATATAAGAGCGAACCCTGAGATATCCCCATAAGACTTAAGGGAGCGATCAAGGTTACCAGCATAATCATAGCTGTAAGTACGAAAGGATGTCTGAGCATTTTTCCTCCACAACATTCTGTGATACAGCAGGCTTTGCAATAATCCTGCCAGATTACTATATTTAACTTATACAATCTAAACTTGTCAGAGTAAAAACCAAGCCAATTGTTCACACTATTCGGGATTGGGGCAAAAGACTAGCCTTGACGAGCAAAAACTACCATGTTCTCCTTGAATTAGTTGGTGCCGAAGGCCGGAATCGAACCGGCATGGGCTAATGCCCGGTGGATTTTGAGTCCACTGCGTCTACCAATTTCACCACTTCGGCACGCATTTTGACAAGGTTTAAAATCACCTGTACCGTGTCAAGAAAAAAAGACCATTTAGAAAGGCTTGAGCGTGGAAATATCTCAATTTATTGTGATGCTGCCCATCAAGCGTTTGAATGTTTCGCTGTTAATCTCCGCCTTATCAGCATCATAGGTCAAAAGACCGAAAATAACCTTATTCTCCAGCTTGCAGATGAGCATTCCGGCTTTGAGATGATATACTCCCTGAAGTTTCAAGGATAGGTCCAATAGACAAACATCATTTTTGCCAGATTTGATCGTTGTGCGTCCATCGACATGGCTGCTGTCATCAACGTTACCGGCAAGTATGCGGGTCATATTGGCAACGGAATCATCCACAAACTGGTCAAGACTGAGTTTGCTGTCTTCTTCTGAAATACTCTCATATGAAAGTGAGAGCGCTTCAGTGAAAAGTGCCTCTTCGTCATGATTGGAGACATCGAACTCCGTATCCGTATTCATGTCAACAACCCAGCTCATCGGGTACTCCAAACTAACCTTACCAGCCAAAGCTGTTGCAGATTTCCAAGTTTCACCGCTAAGTGGTAAGAACAACATGGTGAGCAGGATAACTCCCACAATTGATACATATCTCATGAGTCATTCCTTGTTCTAGTATTTTTGATCAAGATCTATGAATATCGCTTATGTATATGTGTCAAGGCTGAATTATACAACAGGTACGGATGTGCTTTCTATATGAACTAATCGATAGAATACACGAGTTCCACAAGCTGTCAATTTGTGAGCGATTAAACTTTTCCTTGACGATAAAGCACGATATTTAAACTGACTTCACAATAGAAATATACATCCAACAAAAGGAGTTATGATGAAACGCAAGGTAATTATCATGGGTGCCGCGGGACGTGATTTCCACAATTTCAACGTCTTTTTCCGCGATAATAAGGATTATGAGGTAGTAGCATTTACAGCCACTCAGATTCCTGGTATCGACGATAAGAAATATCCTGCCGCATTGGCTGGGAAGCTCTATCCGAAAGGCATTGAGATCAAACCCGAAAGCGAGCTGAAAACCTTGATCAAGAAAAACAACGTAGATCTCGTTGTTCTTGCTTACAGCGATCTTCCTTATGAAGTGGTTATGCACAAAGCCGCTCTGGTAAACGCCATTGGTGCCGATTTCATGCTCATGGGCGCAGACAATACCACCATCAAGACCACCAAACCTCTGGTGACAATTTGCGCTGCCCGTACCGGTTGTGGTAAGTCACAGACAACCCGTGCAGTCGTAAAAGCCCTCAAGGAACGCGGACTGAAAGTTGTCTCCATCCGTCACCCCATGCCTTATGGTGATCTTGTCGCCCAGAAAGTACAGCGCTATGCCGAACTCAGCGATCTTAAGAAACATAAATGCACCATCGAAGAAATGGAAGAATATGAGCCCCATATTGCCATGGGCAGTGTGATCTATGCCGGCGTCGATTACGAAGCAATCGTTCGCGAAGCAGAGAAAGAAGCCGACGTCATCATCTGGGACGGCGGAAATAATGATATTCCTTTCTATTGCTCAGACGAAATGGTTCGCATCGTTGTTGTCGATCCTCATCGCCCCGGCGACGAAGTGACCTATTATCCCGGTGAAACCAACGTTCATATGGCAGACGTTATCGTTATCAACAAGATCGATAGCGCCGATCTGGACGATATCAATGAAGTTCGTGCCAACGTTCGCGCGATCAATCCCACAGCCAAGATCATCGAAGCTGCTTCTCCGCTCTTCGTAGATAAACCTGAACTTATTATGGGCAAGAACGTCCTTGTCGTCGAAGATGGTCCCACCCTCACACACGGTGAGATGACCTTTGGAGCCGGTATGGTCGCTGCCGAGAAATACGGCGCTGCCGAATTCGTGGATCCTCGTCCATGGGCAGTTGGCGAGATCGCCTATACTTACAAGAAATATCCTGATATCGGCATCCTGCTTCCCGCGATGGGCTATAGCGCAAAGCAGATCAAAGACCTGGAAAAGACCATCAATGATACCGAATGTGATTCAGTGGTTATCGCCACTCCTATCGATCTTCGTCGTATCGTAAAGATTAAGAAACCCGCTTGCCAGGTTTCTTACGAGCTCCAGGAAATTGGTGTTCCGACCGTTGCGGAAGTTCTAAGTGGATTTGCCACCAAGAAAGCCGCTAAGAAGACAGCCCCTAAAAAAGCTGCACCTAAAAAGAAGTAATATACTCAAAGTCATATAATTAGAACAAAACCGGGGGTGAATCCACCCCCGGCTTTGACTTTAGTCATTAAGAGGACAAATCAATGAAGAAAACAGCAGTACTGGCTCTAGGCGGAAACGCTATCATAAAAGCCGGACAAAAGGGCACTATAACCGAGCAGTTCGCCAATACCCGTGATTCTCTTGGTGGAGTTGTCGAACTTATCAGCCAGGGTTACGCACTGGCAATCACTCATGGTAACGGTCCGCAGGTAGGAAACCTTTTACGTCAGCAGGAAGCCGGTGAGAAAGAAGGAATCGCTCCGCTCCCGCTTGGAGTCCTCAATGCCGCGACAGAGGGCACCATGGGATACATGATAGAGCAAAGCCTGCAAAACCGTTTACGCAAGATCGGCATCAACAAGGACGTGATCACGATCATCTCTCAAGTCGTGGTTGACAAGAATGATCCTTCGATGCTGAACCCCACAAAGTTTGTGGGTAGCACCTATTATACGAGGGAACAGGCAGACCAGCTACATCAGGATCTAGGCTGGACTCTCAAGGAAGACTCCGGAAAGGGATATCGAAGAGTCGTACCTTCACCCCTACCCAAGGATATTATCCCCGCGGGAATCGTTAAAAGTATCGTCGATAGCGGTAACATTGCGATCGCTGCAGGTGGCGGCGGGATACCCATATATATAGAAGATGACGGATCATATGAAGGCGTTGACGCTGTGATCGATAAAGATTTCGCATCCGCGCTGCTTGCGCTTGAGATCAAAGCGGATCTTTTCGTGATCCTGACCGGTGTCGAAAAGGTCTCTATCAATTTCGGCAAACCTGATCAGCAGGATCTGGAGAGACTTACTGTCGATGAGGCTCGTAAACACTATGATGATAAACAATTCCCTGCTGGCAGTATGGGCCCCAAGATCATGGCGGCTATCGATTTTATCGAAAGAGGCGGTTCAGAAGTCCTGATCACTTCCATGGAAGCCATTGTTGAAGCATTCGCGGGAAAAACTGGAACACGTATTGTAAAGTAGAAATATTACCACATTCGATAGATAGACGGACAAGCTTTGCTTGTCCGTTTTTGTTATTCATAATGAACTTCGGCACGTTGAATGTGGAGACTCAGATGAAGCGTAAACATCAATAAGGTTGAGGTTTCTATTCAGTTTCTCCAATGTTCCTGGAATTGTTCTTTCTTGCCAATGCTTACGTGCTTATAATGTGACAATAAGGTGATGCAATGCCTGCCGATCGATCATACGGATATCGTACGGTGACCGTACGGGAGGCATACGGGAAGCGTACCATATCCTAAAAGGGGAGAGCTGCGATCCAAGAGACAATCTGGATAAAAAGACATTGACAAGACGACGCCAATGAAAATCATTGCTCAACCTATCTTTTTCGATAGCTGTAATTATTAACATGAGGAATGATATGAAAGACTATGACATGAAGAAGATCAGAAATCTTCTTTTACTCGGTTCCAGCGGCGCTGGAAAAACAAGCCTGGCTGAGCAGATTTTCTTCCTGACAAAAGCCACTAACCGTCTCGGTAAAGTCGATGAAGGAAATACCGTGATGGATTTTGATCCAGAGGAGACAGCCAAAAACATGTCCTTGGGTCTTTCGATTGGCTTCACAAACTACCAAGATCACAAGATCAATATCCTCGATGCTCCCGGAAATCCTGATTTCATCGGTGATGCTATAGTTGCGATCCAGGCAGTCGAAAACGCTGTTATCGTAGCCAATGCGACCGGTGGTTTCGAAGTCGGGCTCGAGCTCGCACTGGAACAGGTCGAAAACCGGAAAGTCGGTAAGGTCATAGTGGTCAACCGCATGGATAACGAACACGCGGATTATGATAAAACGCTGGAAGCGATTCACGAAAATACAGGTATTAACCCGGTTAAGATCCATATCCCGATCGGTAAAGAAGGCGGATTCGAAGGCGTAGTCGATGTGATCACCAACAAGGCGATCCGTCCGAGCGGTATCGGAGAAGTTCCTACTGATATGGCAAGCCAAGTCGAAGATGCCCGTTTACACTTGATGGAAGCAGTCGCTGAAACCGATGAGGAACTATTGAATGAGTTCCTGGAAAACATGGAGCTTCCTGATTCCAAGCTGATCCCAGGTCTCAAGAAAGGTATTTCAACAGGCGAGATCGTCCCCGCGTTTGCCTGCTCGGCTGGAACCGGAACCGGTGTCTTAGCGTTTTTGGATGGAGTGATCTCCTATCTCCCTTCACCGGCAGATGTGCCGATCCTCGAAGTCCTGGACAATGACCAGAAATCCACTTTCAAGGTCAGCCCTGATGGTGATATCCTGGGCTACATCTTTAAACTTTACGCAGACCCCAGCATGGGCGATTTTGCTTATGTTCGTGTCTTCTCCGGTACTCTGAAGACCGGAACTGAATTCTTCATCCCCGAAAAGGATGCCAAAGATAAAGCCGGTAATATCTATTATATGCTTGGGAAGAATCGCAATGATACTCAGGAGATCAAAGCCGGAGATATTGGCGCAATGGTCAAGCTGAAGAATGCCAAAGTTATGAATACCCTGGTACCCCTCAATTCTCACATTGCCCTTGAGCATGTAGAATTGCCTACAGCAACTTACTGGCAAATGATCAAGGCAACAAATCAATCCGATGAAGATAAGATTGGTAGTGCCCTGCAAAGAGTTATCGCCGAAGACTCGACCATCAGATTTGATCTGAACGCAGAAACTCATGAGAATGTCATCTCCGGAATGGGTGAGCAGCAGCTCAACCTAGTTTTGAAGAAGATGAAGAACAGATATAAAGTCGATGCCGTCATGAAAGAACCCCGTATTCCTTACAAAGAAACGATCATGGGTTCCGCTGAATCGCAGTACCGTCACAAAAAGCAATCCGGTGGACGCGGTCAGTACGGTGAAGTCTATTTCCGCATCAAGCCGACTGAACGAGGAGAAGGATTCCAGTTCATCAACGCTATCGTTGGCGGTGTCATTCCTTCAAACTTTATCCCTGCTATCGAGAAAGGACTGCTCGAGACTTTGGAAAAAGGTATCATAGCTGGTTATCAGGTCGTGGATGTTTCTGTTGAAGTTTACTATGGCAGCTATCACGATGTTGACTCTTCAGAAATGGCGTTCAAGATCGCTTCATCCATGGCACTCAAGGAAGGATTCAAGAAATGCAAACCCATCTTGCTTGAGCCTATTCATGAGATCGTGATCATTGTTCCCAGCGAATACATGGGCGACGTCATGGGAGATATCTCAACCCGTCGTGGCAGGATCATGGGAATGGAACAGCGTGGGAAGAAACAGTATCTTACGGCACAAATGCCTGTCGCTGAAATGTACTTCTACTATCCTGCCCTCAAATCCTTTACCCAGGGTCGCGGACGTTTCACCCAGAGCTTCTCACACTATGAGAAGGTACCGGACGACATTACAGCCAAAGTTGTCGCCGCCTGGCAGGATTCAGAAGCATAAAACATACACTTACACTGAAGAATATATTGCACAGGGAGGCGAGTTTGATGACCGCCTCCCTTTTTTATCTTGACATGATGGTCATGAGCGGGATAATATGAATAAAAGACAACGCTAACGAAATTTGATGTTAAATAGAGAGGTTATGTATGTCCGGACACAATAAGTGGAGTTCAATAAAACACAAAAAAGGCGCTACCGATGCCAAACGTGGTAGAATCTTTACCAGACTAGTGAAAGAGATCATTTTGGCGGCAAAGAACGGTGGCGGCGATCCCGAAACCAATCCTCGTCTCAGAACAGCAATCTACAGCGCCAAAGCTGAGAATATGCCCAAAGACAATATTGATAGAGCGATAAAACGTGGTACCGGTGAGATCGAAGGTGTCCAATATGAAGAATTGACCTATGAAGGTTATGGACACAACGGCGTCGGAATCGTCGTGGACGTCATGACAGATAACAGAAACAGAACCGTAGCTGAATTGCGTCATACTTTCTCAAAATACGGCGGAAACCTTGCTGAAACCGGAGCCGTATCCTGGAACTTCGAACAGAAAGGCTTTATGCAGGTTCCTGCTGCCGGTCTCGAAGAAGACGAGTTTATGATGCAGGCCCTTGAAGCCGGCGCTGAAGACGTCGAACTGAATGACGACCGCTTTGATATCTATACCGGTTCTGGAGATTTTCATACTGTCATCGCCGCGATCGAGAAACTGGGTTATCCGGTAGAAAACGCTGAACTTACCAGGGTGCCGAAGAACACAATCAATGCTGATGATTTTGCCTCAAAGCTGATGAAACTGATAGATCAACTGGAAGATCTTGATGACGTCCAGAAGGTCTATGCTAATTTCGATATCTCAGACGAAGTTCTTGAAGCTCTAAATAAAGAATAGTGCTCATCCTCGGTATAGATCCGGGAAGCCGCTTCTGCGGCTATGGTCTTTTGCAGTTTGAAGGACGCAAGGTTATTGCGGCAGGTTGTGACGTCATAGATGTCTCTCAGACAAAAGATTTGCCTGAAAGACTTAAACAACTGCATGAACGCATGATTGGAGTTATTCATGAGTATCGACCGGACATGGCAGCGGTGGAAACGATGTTTTTCAGCAAACAAGTGAAGAGTATCTTCACTCTTGGGCATGCCAGGGGTGTGTTGCTTCTGTCATTAGCTCAATGCAATATTCCTATGTTTGAGTATAGCCCCAGGGAAATCAAGAAAGCTGTCGTGGGTAATGGCAATGCGACCAAACAGCAAGTCAGGTTCATGGTCAACTCTCTGTTCAAGCTAAAAAACAATCCCACAAAAGATGACGCTTATGACGCCCTTGCGATCGCAGTCTGCCATTTTAACCGGATGAGGATAAGCGGATGTTGAATTACATCAAGGGAATGCTGGCTGTAAAATCACCTGTAATGGCAGTCATTGAATCCTCAGGACTCGGATGGGAGCTCAGAATTCCGGTTAGTACTTATGAGAAACTCCCTAAACTGGGAGAGACTTGCCAACTTTATACATTTCTCAACATCACTCAGGATGGAGCCAAAATATATGGCTTTGCCACAATAGCTGAATGTGAGCTTTTCAAGCTCTTGATCTCAGTATCGGGGGTTGGTCCCAGAATAGCCATTTCGGTCATCTCCACGATGTCAATAGGCGCATTCAGCAGAGCAATACTGAGTGGGGAAGAAGGGTTGATAACGAAGGTACCGGGACTCGGGAAGAAATCGGCCCAGCGCCTGATCATTGAATTGAAAGATAAGATCCAGGTTATCACAGACTACCTTGATCCACACGAAATGGTTACAAATGACAGTATCAGCTTTGAAGTAGAGAATGCGCTTTTGTCACTTGGGTTCAACATCAAGGATATCAGAAGAGAGCTGAGCGCGATGAATTCGGACAGCGCTGATCTCACTATCGAACAGCTTATCAAAGAGACCATAAAACGTCTCTACCAGAAGAACAAATGAACTTCCGACAAGAAGCTTATTCAACCATCCTTAAGGTGTTCAAAGATCACGATTTTTCCGATACCTTACTACAGCAACGTGCCCGTAAACTGAAAGATTCGAATGAAAACGTCGCGCTTTTCTATACAGTAGTTAAGGGTATTATTAAGATGCGTATGAAGCTTGATTACATTCTGTCAATCTTCACCGATCCAAAGAAGTACGCGACAACTGATCTTAAGATCAAGATCATGCTTTATCTAGGATTGTATCAACTCATCTATTTGGATTCTATACCTTCACATGCCGCGGTCAATGAGACTGTGGAACTGACAAAGTCCCTATTGGGGAACTCGTTAGGAGACTTCGTCAATGCAGTCTTGCGTAACTACCTAAGGCATCCTGATGTCAGCTATCCAACAGAGCCGGTCCAGAGAATATCTGTCGAGCATTCATATCCAGAAGAACTGATCGGGGAATGGATAGCTCTCTGGGGAGAAGAAGATGCTGAGTATCTTGCTATCTTTTTCAACGAAAATCCACAGCTTCATATCAGAGTGAATTCGACTGCAACGACCCCGCAGAAACTGGTGCAGTATTTCGCCAAACGTGATGTGATCATTACACCTACGCAAGCCAGCCCAATGATGTTCTCGACTCGTGAAGCTGATAAGGTGTTAAACGATGTTGCCTTCTCGGAAGGATATTTCTCCGTGCAAGATAGTTCAGCGGCAATGGTTGTCGATCTTCTCGATCCCCGCGAAGATAATTCAGTGCTTGATCTCTTTGCCGCGCCTGGAGGGAAATGCTCGTATATCGCCGAGAAGCTGAATAATAGCGGTGAAGTTATTGCCGTCGATAAAATCCCAAACAAGATGAAGCTCCTCAAACAAGCTGCTGATCGGCTCCAGCTTACAAATATCAAGATTATCGTAAACGACGCGTTTAAGTACGGTCCCATAGCGCCAGCCTTCGATAGAGTACTTGTAGATGCCCCGTGTTCAGGTTGGGGTGTTCTTGCCAGAAAAGCAGAGATACGTTGGCAGGTACATCAGGATATTCCGGAACTGATCAAGCTTCAGGAAAGAGCTTTGGAATATGCCTCGAACTTCGTGAAGCTTGACGGGTTCATGGTCTATTCGACATGCACAATGAATCCTGATGAAAACGAAAAACAAGTCGAGAAGTTCCTCAGGAACAACGCAAAGTTTATTCTTGTGGATGCTTCAGGGTTCATACCTGAGACATACATTGAGAAAGGTTGCATGAAGACAGTACCTTTCAGGCATAACATGGATGGGGCTTTTGCGGCAAAACTCAGAAGGATCAAGTAATGAAGAATTATCATAAAGAGATAAACTGGAAACATGTTGGCTATATAGCTGGAATAGGCTTTGGAATCATCATCGTTGTGGCTTTCCTTTCAAGTCAGATCATATATCCGATCATTCTTGGCAGTTCTGCGACTGTGGTTGTGCCCAATGTAGTTGGCCTTAGTCTCGCAAAGGCAAAGAACCTTTTGCATGAAGACCGGCTCCACGTCGTAGTAAAGGACTCCGTATGGTCGGATGAGATCCCGGTTCAGTTCGTGCTCGAACAGAGCCCAGAGGATGGCAAGAAGTTAAAACAGGATCAGGCTGTCTATCTTGTCGTAAGCAGAGGCTCGAAGATAGTTAAAGTACCGGAGATCATTGGCTTGCCTTATCAGGAAGCATACATCCGTTTACGTAATTCTAACCTGAAAACAACGATCATTGACTCACTCTATTCAGAGAGGTATCCTCCCAACTCGGTAGTAAGATGCATTCCTGCTCCGGGAAACAAGATCGAGAAACTGATGCAGGTTAAAGTGTTCCTTAGCCGTGGTTCAGAGAATCCTACAGATGAAGACGTAAACGCAACAAGAGATTATGTGCGTCTTCCCGGTGATCCTGACCTTGATGCTCCTGCACCCAAAAAAGATACAAACAAAGAATCTGGCAATACCGGGAATTAGCTTATGGATTTCCTCGTAAGTGAATTCACAGCAATATCATCGTGGACGATTAAGTGTAAGATCACGATGCAACCCAGCTTGATGCGTGAGTTCTGCTTTGTGCTGGAATCCATAGACGGATTAGGAATTCACAGCTCTACGACAGACAAGAATGTTCTGAATATATTTTTTCCAATCTCTCTTATTGACGAGTTTAATATGTATTTGAGTTCTTTCCGGAACAAGATGCATGCACCTACCACAGTTTAAGTAAGACATAGGGAGACGATGTATTTTCATGTTTGAACGCATATTAAAACAGAGTATCATGAACAGAGTCCTTTATGCACTGATACCTAGCATGATATTCGCTATCTTTCTCTTTGGCTGGAGGGTTCTCGCCGTAGTCCTTGCAGCCAATGCTGCCGGTTATATCACTGAGTACCTGTTTATCTACAAGAAGAAAGCAGGTAAGGTCAGCATGGCGTGTTTTGTGACGTCCACACTAGTGGCCATGACCTTGCCGCCCACTATACCGATATGGATGTCAGCAGTTGGTGCGATCATCGCCATAGCTTTCGGTAAAATGGTCTTCGGTGGTTTTGGAACCAACCCGTTCAATCCGGCGATCCTGGGACGAACTTTTGTTTACGTATCATTTCCGCAGCAGATGACCGTAAACTGGATCAAGCCTTTTACCATGTCTGATTTTCCCGGAGGGTTCCTAAGATGGTCTGGTGGATCTGAAATGATAACTTCAGCTACAATCCTCGGTCAGTTCCGTCTTGGCCGGCCGGTTGATACTTCTTTCCTGAATGCCTTCCTTGGTTATATATCCGGATCCATAGGCGAGACTTCCGCACTACTTCTGATCCTTGCAGGTCTGTATCTGATCGTATCTAAAACAGCGAAATGGCAACCCATGGTGAGTACCGCTGTCAGTATCCTTCTCTTCAACTGGATATTCTATCCCGCGGAGAACCCACTTTTCATGTTAGTGACAGGCGGAGCAATGTTCGGAATTGTCTTTATGACAACTGATCCTGTGTCTCAGGCAAAGGGGAAATACGCAATCTGGATCTACGGTATCATGATCGGCTTCTTAACCGTTTTCATCAGAAGATTCTCGCTATTTGCTGAAGGTTTTATGTTCGCTCTGCTTTTAACCAACGCATTTATGCCGATCATCGAGTACGGGATCGACAACTATCTTTTGAAACCTAAGAAGAAGGTGGCTTGATCATGGATAAGACACCGTTTACAGAAACCTTATACTATCCGATCCTGTTCATGATCATCATCTCGGTAGTCTTCGTCGGTATCCTTGCCGTTATGTTCCGAACCTCTGAGGCAAAGATCAAGGCAAACGAGGATAATGCTTACCAGTTACAGATCGTAAAGCTCACCGCAAAGACTATTGCTTCTGAGCTCAGGCTTCACGAATCAGATCTGATAGCTAACTCTCAGGATACCTTTAAGAAATACATAAAGGAAGACAATAGTCAATCCCGAAAGTGCTTCGTTGTCACTGCATCAGGTAAGGAACTTGCTTACTGCTATGACATCGGCGGCAATGGACTTTGGGGTTCGATGAGAGCTCTGGTCGCCTTAGCGCCAGACAGATCGACCATCATCGACCTCGCAGTTTATTCCCAGATGGAAACTCCGGGGCTCGGTGCCCGCATCGAGGAAGAAGGCTTCAGGACACAATTCAGGGGAAAGAAGCTATTATCCGGTGACAATCCGACAGTTTTCTCTCTGGTCCCGGAACGTCAAGCCACGACAAGCGATACTCAGATCCGTCAGATCACCGGCGCGACTATTACAAGCAACAGCGTTCTCCGTATGCTCAAAGATGAGATAATGATCATCAAGGATCAACAAGGAACTGCCCAATGACCAAGAAAGAGATATTTATCGTTTCAGCCTTTCGCGAGAATTCGGTCTGGCGACAGATCTTGGGGATTTGTTCTTCTCTCGCAGTGACCAATCTAATGATGAACAGCCTGATCATGGGCTTGGGAGTGACCTTCTCCGTCGCTTTTTCCAGCCTCACGATCTCAGCCATCAGAGAATACACTCCCCGCAGTGTCCGTATGATGGTTCAGACCCTGATAATCGCGGCATACGTGATCGTAGTGGATATATTCCTCAAGGCTAATATGCCAGCGATCTCCAAGCAACTCGGACCCTATGTCGGTTTGATCATCACCAATTGCATTCTGATGGGGAGAGCAGAAGGCTTTGCCGCCCAGAATAAGCCTCTTGATTCATTTATCGACGGAATTGGCAGTGGTATCGGCTACACACTAGTGCTTTTGGCAATCGCTGTCGTTAGGGAGCTTTTCGGCTTCGGTTCCCTTTTCGGAATTCCCATCCTCGGTGACTGGTGGATTCGTTGGTCGATCATGGTCATGGCACCAAGCGCGTTCTTCCTGCTGGCGATCCTGATCTGGATCATCAACACCAAATACTATAAGGTAAAGGCGTAGTGATATGAGTATCAGTGCATTTGTTCTGTTTTGGGCAGCTATCTTCACTTCGAATATACTGCTGACCAATTTTCTGGGGATGTGCTCCTATCTTTCCGTATCCAGAGAAGTCGAATCTTCTTTTGGTCTCGGTGTAGCGGTGATATTTGTCCTCACAGTGACCGCCGGTTTGAACTGGGTTGCGCATCATTACATATTAGTACCTTTGAACATAGTCTATCTGGAATATATAGTCTTCATTATCGTTATAGCTGCGTTCGTTCAACTTCTGGAATTGATCATCGAACGATATGTACCTGCCCTGTACTATACTTTGGGAATCTTCTTGCCCCTGATAACCGTGAACTGCGCGATCTTCGGCGTCAGCCTCTTCTTAGTTATCCGCAATTATAACTTCCTTCAGTCAATAGCATTCGGTGCCGGAAGCGGTATTGGCTGGCTTCTGGCAATCCTCATGCTTGCCGGGATCAGAGCCAAACTGAAAGAGAAGCTTGTTCCCGTGGGGTTACAAGGCGCCGGGATCAGTCTCATCATCACAGGTATTATGGCATTGGGCTTTGTCGGTTTTTCCGGCATTGTCTCGGTCCAATAGGAGCTTCATAAATGGCGCTGAGAATCATCTATGATATCCTTGCCCTGACCGGAGTCTGTGCCGCTTTTGCGGTTCTATTAGTGATCGCGCAGAAGTTCCTCTCTAACTATGGAGAGATGAAGATCAATATCAATGGTAAACGTGATCTCACGGTAAAAGGTGGCAACAGCCTCCTTAGCTCCCTTGGCGACCAGCAGATTTTTATCCCTTCGGCTTGTGGCGGAAGAGGCAGCTGCGGAGCTTGCAAGTGCAAAGTCACTGAAGGCGGAGGACCGTTGCTTCCCACCGAGAAACCCCTCCTTTCCAAAGCCGAACTAGCTGACGGGATCCGTCTTTCCTGCCAGGTAAAAGTCAAGTCCGACATCAGCATTGTCATACCCGAATCGATCTTCAACATACGCAAGTACAAAGCCAGAGTAGCTGAGATAATTGATTATACCTACGATACCAAGGGGATAACCTTTGAGCTCCTTGAACCTTCCAAGATTGATTTCAAAGCCGGTCAATACGTTCAGATCGAGACCAAGCCTTACGCCAAGATGAAACAGAAAGTCGTTAGGGCATATTCTATCTCCTCCAAACCCGAAGATGAGAAAACCCTTCAGCTCATCATCCGGCTTGTTCCAGAAGGTATCTGCACGACCTGGGTTCATAATTATCTCCAGCTGGGGGAGGAAGTCAATCTGACCGGACCCTATGGCGATTTCTATCTGCGTGATACAAACGCTGACGTCATTTTCGTGGCGGGTGGAAGTGGCAAAGCTCCGATCAAATCGATGCTGGAACACCTTGAAGTTGTAGGCACCGATCGTAAAATGACCTATTTCTTCGGAGCCAGGACTACCAAAGACCTCTATCTCACCGAATATATGCAGCATTTCGAAAAGGCTCTGCCTGATTTTACTTATGTTCCGGTTCTATCCCACGCAACACCAGAGGAGAACTGGCAAGGCAAAACAGGTTTCGTCATGCCGTTCTTCAAGGATGCCATTCGTGACCCTAAGAATACGGAAGCCTATCTGTGCGGAAGCCCGGGTATGATCGCTGCGGTAACAAAATCCCTGGTCGAGCATGGTCTCGCTGCGGATAAGATATATTACGACAGTTTTGGATGATATTATGAAACAAACACCTCAAGAAATCAAGATCGATAAGCGGATGCAACCCGGTGTCATCACCCTGAGCGGGTTCCTGGGGGATGACACACGACACTATCATGAGATCATTGAAACAGATGAACAGACATTGGAGAACCTTGGTAAAACTCCCGAGGAAATTGCTGACAGGATGCAGTATTTTACTGACGCTTCCTGGAATAGCTATGACACTCCTCTGGAAATCGAGAACAAGTTCGTCGTGGAGACAGAAGTTGTCCGGGGTAAGTTGCCCTGTCCCTTCAGTCATCCCGGCGTTTATCGTAAAGCTGTCACCAGGCTCACCAATACTGAGCTTGGGCTCACGATCAGCTGGTCATCCCTGAATCTTCACATGATCAAGGAACATCATTTCTTTGAAGGGTCGGGTTCCGTCTTCCGCATCGAACCTGAGCTTTTAGTGAAAGTCCTCTTTTGAAACAAAGGTCACTTTCCGAAGTGACCTTTATTTCACATTAGCCAGCTTTTTCAGATGAGATTCGTCATTCTCTGATAACCTTCCACTCGCGGCAATAATCCATCATCGACAGCCGTTTTCACGCTTCCACAGCTTAACCCATTACTGATGATCGTGTCATGATCAAGCTCGTTGATGTTCCATTCTTGGTGTTTCTTCACAAATCCCCAGATCATACGGTTGTAGAGTGCGTACCATCGATTTATCCCGTCATTCATATCTGCCTCCCGAAGTAGCCCCAGATAGAGCTTCATGTCTATCCTGAACTCAGGATTTTGGATCAACCCGCTGAGTTTTACTGAGTTAATACCGAAACTCCTGTTTTGTGCCGTGATTTCCTTATGTACCGGCTTTCTGCGCGCGATCATCATCCCTGACTGAGAATCCCAATAGTAAACGAGATCGTTCAGCTTACCTGAATATGCACGCTGGTTGTAGTTGAGTTTGACTTTCATATAATACTCCATTTTGTTACTTGAGAGATTCATCCCTCTATAATATATAGGCGAGACAGTTCTGGCAGATCAGGGACAGTTTCAGCGATTATCTTATGATCGGGTAAATATTCCTCAGCCATCCTTGAATACTCTATCAGACAAAATCCCTTCTTTCCTTTTGTCCGCCAAAGAGATGGCTGAATTATCCTGATAAAGGTGTAGTATCGTGATCGTATCTTGTACGGATATCATACGGGAAGCGTACGGTAATGATACGGTAAGGATACACGAAACCGATAGGGAAGGGCTGGGAGTAAGTTAGAGGCTGTAATATTTGAAAAGAAAAAAGCGCTTCCGATCGGAAGCGCTTCAAATGATATGATCTGCAGTCTAGTTCCTGCGTGTCGTATCCGCGGGGACAGGGTTGTCGAGCTCCTGAATATAGGGATCGATCATGTAATTCACGTTGGGTTTCACCCTTTCGTAAATGGCTTTGATCCTAGCTTTTGCTTCCGGAGACTCGTTCATCTCGAGAGCGATCTGAGCGAAACTCTGATCATCCGGGAAGAAGAGCATGCCCTTCTCGACGTACTCCAGTGTTTTATCAGGATATTTCTCGACTAAGTGCCTGAGGACATAACTGACGTAGATCTCGTTGCTGCGATCGTATGGTAAGAGGTATTTCTGAATGAATTCGTCCAGTTTGGACCATTGCCCCGTAGCTGAGTAGTAAGCAACATTGAATTCGGTCATCTTGATCTCGTTATCGATGAATTTCCGTCCTCTCTCAGAGTAGGATTTAGCTTTGGCGAAATCACCAATCTCGACAAAACGGATAGCTGCTTTAATGAATCCGGAACCGTAGTTCTGAACCAGACTCCTCATGTTTGAATCCTTGTAAACTGCTTTGTTTCCGATCGAGCGATACTGATAGATGTTATCGATATTGTTCAGCAATCTGCTGAAATTGATCTGCTCAGCATTCTTGGTGGTGACCACTCTGGCAACCATACCCTCATTGCGGGTGAATTCTTCGAATCCGATATAGCTTTGGCAAGTCACGGCAAAATATATCGGACGCTTGCCGAAGTTGTCTTTGATGATCTGCATGACAGCTACATCTGATCTGATCAAGCCTCCGTTGGGGCGCCAGCTGGGCTGATCTTCGATCGGCACAGTGATCTTGCCCGCGGACGGATTACCGGGGAAACCGACTTCGAATTGCCTTCCGAATGAGATGTTCATATCTTCAAGCTGGCTGTCATCGACGTTGAAGAGAATTCCTTCCTTATCACGAAGTTGGCGAATATACCAGGGTGTGTTCAGGAGGGATAGATTCGCGATGGAGACATCCTTACGAATTCCTTTGAGATACTTATTCTTGTATTCCATGGCTCGTTTGATGGCTTGGTCGGTGGCAGCATCCGGAACGATATCGGTCGCTTTATAGATATTCTGCTTTGCGTGAGGGTCTTGAACGGCTTGCGCGTACCAGAGCGGGAAGGTGTCATTATCGCCGTTGGTGAAGATTATCGCGTTCTCTTCCAAAGAATTGAGGAAATTCACTCCGTAATCAAGCGCGATATACTCCTGTGAACGATCATGAACATTGTACTGAGAAACCAGATTTAGCAGAGGCAACAGCCCCAGGACGCAGATCATGGCGATCTTGCCTGCGTTGCTTTTGATCAGATGCACAAAAGCCAGAGAACCAATTCCTAAAAGTATTGCCCACATATTGTAAGCAACCACGAAGAAATAGTCACGGTCACGAACTTCACCATCGGAAAGGTTCATGATGAAAACCATGGCGATCGTGGTGAAGAAGAGAACGATCATCAGATAGCGGAAGCTATGACGATTCTGTTTGAGCTGGAACCAACCGCCCACAACGCCGAGCGCTCCGACGATCATCGCGCCAAGGGTAATGATCGCGTTAGCAGGTATTTTCAGAAAACCGGATATCGTTTCAGCGTTGAACCACTGAGTACCAAAATAGCGCAAGAAATGGAATCCAAGCTGATTCCCAAAGAAAGAGCTTCTCCTTTCCAGGAATGAACTCTGCCCATACTGGCGTCTCAGAACATAATCAGTAAACGCGCTAAGTGTACTGGGCTGACCTTCATTGATAAAAGGACGATCAGCGGCACGTACCATGAGATAGAAGTGCGAGGATAGACCGATACCTACAAGAGCAAAGGCGAGCAGCCAAACCCGGTAATCGATCACGTCTCTAAGCTCTATATACATGATCAATAGAGCGATGATACCGAATCCCCATTTATCGAGCTGATCGTTGTTGGCTCCCTTGCCAATTACGCCAAAGATCGCATATCCGGCGATCAACAGTGCAGAATAGCCCAATATCTTGAGCCAGAAGTTGTCTTTCTTGACTCCAGTTTGAAGCATGGGATAAACAACGATGAACAACATGGCGGGAGCGATCTGGAGTGCGGTTTGATGCACACAGAATCCCAGGAAGAAAAGATAGACGATCAATAAAAGGATGTTCTGATGATCGAAATCGTCTGACTTTTCGACCCAGACCAGGGTCACCCAGAAGATCAGATTCACAAAGAAAACGAGTCCGGAATAGACTTCAGCCTCGATCGCGTTCATCCAGAAAGTAAAGGAAAATGCGGTGAATAATGCTGCTATAACTCCGGCAAACATTGCTTCCCAAGCTTTGATCTTGAACATGCTTGTCAGCTTGACTGTGATCAGATAGGTGAACATTACGGCGAAAGCCGAAGTCATGCAGGAAATAAATGCCGCGATGACTGCATCTGATGCAAGCCATCCAAACAGGCTTACCAGGGCTCTGCCGAAAACTATGTAGAAGGGATTTCCCGGGGGATGGGGAACACCCAGGATACTGATACAGGTGGCGTATTCTCCTGAATCCCAAAAACTCATCGTCCTTGCCTGAGTCAGCATATAGACGATCAAAGTCACGGCAAAGATCGCCCAGGCTATGAGAGTATTAGTGCGGATGGGAACTAGCGCGTGTGGCTTGAGAGGTTGGTCATCGACTATGATCGGTTTCTCAGGAACCACATAGTTCTTTTTCTTGGTTGATAGAGTGACGGGTTTGCTTTTAGCGTTCATAAATACTCCGAAACTTTAGTCTTTTAAGCCGGCTTTGGCATAGCTGGCAATGATCTGTTTTTGAGCGAGGAAGAAGATTATCAGGATCGGGACGATACTGAAAGTTGAGGCGGCCATCAAAAGAGTTGCCTGAGTCGAGGCTTCCTGGTTGAAATAGCTTAAGCCGACTTGCAGAACCCTCAGCTCAGGTCTTGTCGTCATGACCAGTGGCCACATGAAACTATTCCAGGAGCCGATGATGGAGAACACTGTCGCTGTCGCGATCACAGATTTCGATAAGGGAAGAATAATCCTCCAGAGCATACCAAAGGTACTGCAGCCATCGATTGACGCTGACTCGAATAACTCCTTGGGAAGACTCTTGAAGTGCTGACGGAAAAGGAATATTGTGAATATATTGACGCACCAGGGAATGATCAACGCTTGATAGGTATCAAGCCAGGAGAGCTTATCCAGCAAGATGTAGGATGAGATCAGATACACTGGTTCGGGCACCATCATCATGCTCAGGAATAAGTAGAACAACAAGTCCTTCCCTTTGAACTCCATTCGTCCAAAAGCGTATGCAGCCAGGACGGAGGTGATCAGAACTCCGATCAGAGACATCAGCGCAACGTAGATCGTATTGGCAAAGTATGTGGCAAACGGGACTTTCTGGAAGGCTTTGGCGAAGTTGTCCCAATGGATACTTGGTATCTTCTTGACTTTATGGACTTGATCCGAGGGAACTCTGACGTATTCCTTCACAATCAGGTTATCTTTGCCGAGAATATGAATGACGGTTTCCTTCCCTTCGACCTGAACCATGATGACATGTTGTTCCTTCGTACCGTTGTCCCAAACAAAGTACTCTTCTTTGGGGATGAACACAGAATCATGTTTATTAAATTCCGGCTGAGTCATGAGAGAAGTCGTCAGCATCCAAAGAAAGGGGACTACCATGAAGAGACCGCATACGGTGAGTACAGTGTAAATCAGGGTCATTCGTAGTTTTTCGTTCATCTTCGTCCTCCTCTAGTAATTCACGTGCTTTTCAAGGCGACGTTGCAGAATTGTCAACCCAAGGATCACGACAAAGAGGAATAGCGCGACAGCGCTTGCGTAACCCATATCAAGAGCGTCAAATCCTTTCTCGTAAATGTAATAGACGATAAGTTTCGTCGTATTCAATGGACCACCCTTGTCAGTCATCAAATAGACTTGAGAGAAGGTCTGGAATGTCGTTATCGTTGTCATTATCAGGACATAGAACGTCGTGGGGGAGATCAGAGGGACGGTTATTCGGGTGAATTGTTTAAGCTTGTTCGCTCCATCGATCTCAGCAGCTTCATAGTAATCCTTGGGGATATTCTGCAAGCCGGCGAGATAGATGATCGTGTTGTAGCCTAGTCCCTTCCAGATGCTCATGATAATGATCGCGAAAAGAGCTTGCGAGGGTCCGGCTAGGATCGTTGGCAGATGCGCTCCTAAGGGGGCAAACATCAACTGAAAGATACCCGTCGGTTCTGCCAGCCACTTCTGAGGAGCAATGCTGAACCAGCCTAAGAATGTGTTAGCCAGTCCAGTTTGTTCATTAAAGATGATCTTCCACACGATCGAGACTGCTACCAGGGATGTGACAAACGGCAAGAAGTAAATTGTGCGGAAGAATCCGCTCAGCTTCTTGATCTGATTGAGTAGTGCCGCAAAGATCAGGGAGAAGATCAGACTTGCTGGAACAACAATGATCACCAGCCAAAATGTATTGAGCAGTGACTGCCAAAATACACCATCAGTAAACATTCTCGCATAGTTTTGCAAACCTATGAACTCGCCCGTTCCTTTGATCGACCATTTGTAAAAGCCTATGATAAAGGACATGACGATCGGGATCAAGCGGAACGCAGCCAGCAGTATAAACGCCGGCAGTATGTAAAGATAGGGGGATATCTTCCATTTAGTCTTCATAATCTCACCTATTAATCGCTATGTTTCTTGTTATCGTTGCGGTATCTGGAATAGTCCATGCTGAGGTTCTTGCATTTCTTATAGATATTCTCTCTCGGAATCCCGGAAAGCCTCGATGCTTCGCTAAGGTTTCCTTGGGTCTTGTCCAGCAATGCTTCCAGATAGTGCAGTTCAAATTCTTGTTTTGCCTTGTTCCAGAGAAGTGTGGATTCTGTGTGTTGTTCATACTGGTTATCGGTATTCCCCAGAATGATATCCGGAAGATCTTCAGGCTGGATCACGGAATGCTCCGCAAGGATAACAGCGTGTTCCAGAGCATTTCTGAGCTCACGGACATTACCTTTCCAAGGTGAATTCAGTATTATTGACATCACACCAGGCGATACGGTAAGCTCTTCCTTCCGATACTTTGCGCAGAACTCACGCACGAATGCATTGGTCAGAATCTTGATATCATCGCGGCGATCCCTCAAAGGAGTGATATGCAAATTGAACACGTTCAGGCGATAATAAAGATCTTCACGGAAACTTCCCTCACGCACACATTCAGCAATGTCTTTATTGGAGGCAGCTATGATGCGTAAGTCGGCATTAAAATCCATGTCGTGACCAACCATACGGAAGGTTCCAGTCTCCAGCACCTTGAGCAATTTTACTTGAAAAGACAGCGATGTCTCAGTTATTTCATCGAGAAATAGTGTTCCACCATTGGCTTCCTGGAAGTAGCCTATCTTATCACGAACCGCATCGGTGAAGGCGCCACGCTTGTGCCCAAAGAGGAGACTTTCCAGAAGAGTTTCAGTGAGACTTCCGCAGTTGACCGAAACAAACTTCTTATGCTTACGATGACTATTCCTGTGGATAAGCTCGGCAAAGACGCTCTTTCCGACCCCGGTCTCTCCGGTGATAAGCACAAGAGTGTCCAGTTTGGCGATCTTCTTCACTTTCTGGAGGAGTTGTTGAATAGAAGGGCTATTGCCTATAATTAGGTCTGTCTCGATATCCTTCTGTATCAGTTCATTGAGCCTTCTGTTCTCCTCAACGAGCCATTGGTTCTCGAGCACTTTCTCAACCTGAATGTTGATGAGTTCCAGGTTTCTGATCGGCTTGACGATGAACTCATCAGCACCAAGTTTCATGGCATTAACGGAAGTCTCGATCGAGGCTTGACCGCTAATCGCTATAACTGCCGTGAAGGGATAAATCTTTTTGATCTCCTGTATAAGATCCAGACCATCCTCACCAGGCAGGATCAGATCCACTATTGCAATATGGTATCTGTGCATCGATAAAAGAGACCTTGCGATCTTAAGGTCGGAAGCAGTATGTACTGTATACTTGGAACTCAGCCTCTGACTAAAGAGCTCGAGCGTGTCAGCGCTGTCATCGACTACTAAGATATTATGACGTTCATTCATGGATATTGTAGATAACCAATTCGACCAGACAGGAGTTTTCTGCAGTCATGCAAGGAGTATGTATCTTGTAAAACAAGTCAGTCTTCATTCCTGGAAAGACAATGGCTAGATCAACACAGCTTGGCAGGATAGTGCTGTAATCATCTAATCCGAGATGAGGCTCTGTAGCAAGATAAATCTGTAAAAGCACGTCGATCCCTTCTCTGTTCAGGGAGAGTGATGCAGTGGCTGACTTGGATTGAGATAAATCCATGAAGTTTAACACGATCGACTCTAAGACCATTCCAAGAACGGGAATGGAATTTCGTACGATAAGCTTTTCTTCGATGTCCATGAATGTGAACTGGATGTGTCTTTTTATTGACAACTCATTTTGGAGAAAGGCTACTTCTGATCTCAGCCAGTGAGATATATCAATGCTTTTAATATCACCATAGATTCTCTCATTGAGATTAACAATTGAATTACTCAGAAGATCATCTATTCTTAGTCCTGCGTCTATGATCTTTTGTAACGAGGGGTTATCAGGGTCGGCGGTCTGCATCTGCTGTGAATATCCAAGGATAAGATTAAGCGGAGTGTTGATATTATGAACCAAACCGGCTAATATCCTTTGCATTGAAAGCAGTTGCAGATATCTATTCATCAGGATATATGCTTTATGTATGCTTCTAGTCCGAGTCGGAAGATATTCATTGACTTCTTAAGGTCGTGCTCATTCAGAACGTACGCAAGTCGTAACTCGTTCTTGCCCAAACCAGGGGTAGCGTAAAAACCCTCACCCGGGGCGGCCATAACAGTTTCGTTATCTATTGAGAAGTTGTTAAGTAGCCAGATGATAAACTCTTCGGCATCAGGAATGGGTAGCTTCACAACAGCGTAAAATGCACCTTCAGGTTTCCTGCAAACAGCACCGGGTATTCTGCTTATCTCTTCAAAGATGATATCACGGCGTTTCTGATACTCAGTCAGAATATTGGCAATGTATGAATCAGGAAGATGGACGCAAGCATTAGCTGCCAATTGATCGATTGTCGGAGGGCAAAGTCTCGCCTGAGCGAACTTCAAAGCGGCAGCCATGAGTTCCTTATTCTTGGAGACGATGCAGCCAATACGCGCTCCACAAGCACTATACCGTTTAGAAATACTGTCAACAAGAATGGCAAGGTCTTCGACACCATCGATGTTCAATATACTAGTATGGCTTAAGCCATCATAAACAAATTCCCTGTAAACCTCATCAGAGATTATAAAGAGAGAATGCTTGCGTGCCAGTGTCGATATTTTTTCCAGATCTGTCCTAGTGTAGACTGAACCAGTTGGATTACCTGGGTTGCAGAGCATAATAGCTCTGGTTTTAGGCGTGATCAGGGATTCGATCTTTGCGGGATCAGGGAGCCGGAATCCCTCTTCAGCGTAAGTGGTGATCGGCACCAGTTTAATCGATGCCATCGTCGCAAAGCCATTGTAGTTTGTATAGAAGGGTTCTGGAACTAATACCTCATCTCCTTCGTTGCATGTGACCATCATAGCAAAAGTAATTGCTTCGCTTCCTGCTGTTGTGACGATGATATCAGATTCATGAAGTTCGATCTTATGCTTTGCGTAATATTCAACCAGACCATGGCGATAGACATCCAATCCTTGAGAAGGACCATATTCGAGAACTTTAGCTGAGAAGTTGTGATATTCATTTATCATTTCAGGAGGGGTCTCGATGTCCGGCTGTCCGATATTGAGGTGGTAAACCTTGATACCCCTTTTCTTTGCTGCGATCGCGTAAGGCATAAGCTTGCGAATGGGTGAGGCCTGGATTTCCAGGGCACGTTTGGAAAGCTGCATAACGGTGTTCCTCGTATAATACTTTTTTGCCATTAAATGGGACTGGACATTTAAGACAAGGAAAATCTTCCCAAATCGTCAAGAAAACAGGATTGACTGTAGTAAATGTATATCACCCCAGAAACTATCTGTACAACATCTCTATCATAGATAAGCATTTAGAGAATGTTCTATTCATCCTCTGATCAATCAGTATTGCGATACGCTTGCTCGAGCCTCTTTACGTATTGGGGAAGTGTGTCGCCTGTCTTTCCTTGCACAAACTCATCAAAAAAGTTTGAATTCAAGGGTTTCTCCAGATTAAATCCCAGCGTCCTGGCTCCCATATACTTGGTGGTCATAACAAACCCGGCTGCAGGGTAGACAGCGCCAGAAGTTCCGATCACTAAGAATATATCGCAGTTCTGGAGAAGTACCTCGATCTTATCCAGATGATAAGGTATTTCTCCGAACCACACTATATCAGGTCGCAACATTGCTCCACAGGCTGAACAATAGGGGATAGGATTCTGATCCAGAATCTCTTTTGTGGGATAATGTCGTAAACAATCAGTACAAAAACAGGTGTGAAGACTTCCATGCATTTCCAGAACGTTATGAGAACCAGCCCTTTGATGAAGGCCATCGACATTCTGAGTAATTAGCCAGAATCTTTCTCCAAACATCTCTTCGATCCTGGAAAGAGCATAGTGCCCGGGATTAGGCGAAGCTTCGATAGCCTTTCGATATCTTTCCCGGTAGAAATTCCAAACAAGCTTCGGATTTCGCGCAAACCCCTCAGGTGTTGCCACATCCGATACCGCATGGTTTTCCCAAAGACCACCGCTATCCCGAAAAGTCATGATTCCAGATTCGGCACTGACTCCTGCTCCGGTCAGAGCGACGATCTTTGGCTTCCTATCTGCTGTCATTCTATTTGATCATCAGCATCTTGCCGGTCTGGACCTTTCCTGAAGAGCTAAGCCTGTAATAATATACTCCGCTGGAAACTTGACGGTTATTATCGTCTGTTCCATTCCAGATCACACTATGAGATCCGCTAGCCGTCATTCCATTGACCAGAGTTTTTACGAGCTGTCCTCTCAGATTGTAAATGGAGAGATCCAGATCCGAGGGCATTGTATTCGAGAAACTTATCGTAGTCGTAGGATTAAAGGGATTGGGGTAGTTACCGATAAGCTTCAGAATCGCTTGAGTCTGGTTCGGATCGTTGTTTTCGACAGGATCAGATTCCAAACGGACATCGTCAATATACCAACCTTCGGCGTTGACATAACCATCAGCTCCAAATACGAACCTAAACTTCGCAGTTCCCGAGTACTGAGGCAATTCAAAAGTGATCTCCTGCCAATCGTGAGTTCCGGAGAATATTGGCGTGCCAGCGTTGAAGGGAGAAGCGTCATTATTATACGAAACGTAAGGATATCCCCCAACTGGTGTGATCAGAGTCCACGGTCCGTTGTTTACTGAGATCTCCACATTGCCACCATCCCAGGCGTATTGAGGGTTGGTATGCTGTTCTGCAGCTATCCATTGGTAGTATTTCAAACGTGAATTAACCCCAAGCGGCATCTCAGGACTTATCAAAGCTCCATATGAACTATTCGCGTATGCAGTAGCGCCAGTACCTCCGAACTTAGCAGAGAAACCACCACCGTTCGTATGATTCCTGTTTGAAGAACGATGCCATTGGTTTACAAATCCGGTTTGTAAAGTCGTTGTCGCCCAATTCTGGAAGTCTGGTTCGAATGTATAGCTCATTAACCCTGTATTGAAGGAAATCGTCCCGGTTTCTTCCTGGTCATTTTCTGAGATCAGGACATAATTAAAAGACAAGATCTCGCCATCCGGGGCAGATTCAGACACGTTGATGGTAAATGAGTTCTGCGTTGATGCTGTTTGTCCCGGATCAACCTGGTTGAAATAGACATCAGAAGCGGAAAGCGAGAAATATGGACTGTCTTCCATCAGTAACAACATAGGAGAATAGCAGTTTCCGCTACCTGTATTATCCAAAGTGACTGTAACGGTAGGACTGTCTCCGGGATTGATCTGACCACCACTATTGACGATCTGATAGCTGCTAAGACTTAGAACCGGTGCGTTGAGGGTCAGATTCCCGCTCGATTGAGAAGTAAAGCTGTCAAAGCTGGAATTGAACCCCAGCAACGCGAGGGTCTGATCAGGATATGATCCTGTGACTCTGATATTGAAAGCATTTGCTATAACGATCGAATCGCCTGAAGCCAATGCGTTAAAATTCAAGGCTGGGCTCAACACATTGATGTTGGGTGAATTCGAGGTAAGCATCATTGTCCCGGCGTTTGCCTGATTGACCATTCCAACGTTTTTGACAGTGCAGTTCAATGAATATGTGTGTTCTGTTTCGATCAGGTTGTTAGGTGTGTTGACCGCGACAGACGTGCAAACAATATAAGGCATTTGTGTGGCGACAGCCTGGAAAGTGCCCTGATAACTATAATGATTTGGAGCATTAATAAACATCTGATACGTACCCGGTGTAAGCGGGCTCAGTAATGAGACATTGATCAGTCCACTGCCGTTTGCCGTGCCCTCAAATATGATCGTACTTCCCTGTTTGATCCTCATTGACGCGTCAGGCGCATTGGTTTGAATCTGGTAGTTGTTGACTCCGATCATCCAGGCTGGCGGAAGCTGAGCCTGAATAGGCTGCGGAGTATCCGTCCAGATCATCAGAGCAGGATCTCCGAAAAGATTGGTCTCATAATCAACCCAGTACATCACCGGCTGATTGTTGATATAAGGTATGTTATCGATCTTAGAATCAACCAGGGTCCAGCCTAGTTCTTGTATATTCTCACCGAATATAGCGTCCATATACTGTCTGTGGATATACTGGGATGCTCCGTCCGTGGAACCCTGCGATCCCCAGCCATAACGTGAATGAGCGATCATCCCTGTTGCAGAATTAGCGATCGAGGTCATCTTTTCAGTGATACAGTCGCCGACGTAACTCCCAGGATTGGTGTCACGATTGTCAAACGATCCGGAATAGCATCCCTGAGTAAAATAGATAGAGAAATTATGATTCGTTCCGTTGTTGGTAATGGTATTGTTTGTGACCTGTCCATTATTCAGACGCATAGTATAAGTTGTATTAGAATGACCGAGATGATTGACCAGATTTGGCCCCTGTGATAGCATGGGCTGGATCTGCGCAGCGCCCCAACTGTCTGCCGCACCGTAAGTCCGATCATAGAGTGTTGTAATATTCCAGCTTGTGGGAACCCCGACGGTTGTATAACCATTAGTGCTGGAGCCTCCGATCATCTCATCCATATAATCGCCACCCCAGGTAGGACCTTCCCAAAGCCACTCTCCTGCGAAGAAAGCAGATTTTACTTCGGTTTCTACCGGGATGATCAAGTAACCCATGATCTTGTTGATCTGATTGGCAATTTCAGTATTGCTATTGTAGCAAATTCT